>NZ_JBVJBI010000023.1:0-136398 GCF_055589745.1 Kitasatospora sp. NPDC041917
GAGCTCGGGTTGGTCGCGGTCACGTTCCAGCCCGACTCGTGGGAGATGATCTGGCTGAACGAGGCCAGCTGGTCCGCCGGGACGATCTGGGCGGCGATGGCCTGCGGGGAGGCCTCGGCGGCGGAGGCGACGGCGGGGACCACGGCGGCGCCCAGGGCGGTCACACCGGCGGCGCCGGCGAGAATCGCGGCAGAGGTACGCATACGGAGCTTGAAAGCGGGCATGTAGAGCAAGACCTCGTTCGGGTTGGGCCGGTGTCACGCCCCGTGTCGACCGTGGCCGGACAGGGGCCGAACGGTCGCGGGGTGTGACGCGGCGGGAAGCCGTCCACCGGCGGGACAGGAGCCGGTGTGGCTGGCGACGAATGCCAAGTTGCCAGACCGGATCGGCCCCCGCCAAGACCCCCTCGCTACGATCCGCCGTCGTAGCCGCGCGCCCGGCTCCGATTCCAAGGAACCGCCGCCCCGGGCGCCTCGACCCCTCCCCGCCTGCGCGAACACGTTCCGCCCCGTGGCAGAAGACGGGCATAACGGACACTGCTAGCCGTCGTCGTTCATCGCATCCGTGTGTGAGCGCCCTCACCGCCCCGGGTCCGGCGGCATCGCTGACGGGCCCGCCGCCGTCACACCGGGTCACCACCGACCGGCCGCTACTGAGACCCCCGCCACACCCCGCAGACGCGGGCGGCCGTCCGACGAAGGCAGCCACGGCTGGCGGCCCCGGACGGTCGGCAGCGCGGTCCAGCGGCGGACGGACCCGGCGGCCGTGGCCACCGCCAGACCGGCACCGAGGGCGCACAGGGCGCACAGGACGCCCACGACGTGGCCCCATTCGCCGACCCGCAGGGCCGGCAGCCAGCAGGCGGCGGCGGTCAGCGACAGGGAGACGGCCTTGAGGCGGCCCGGTCCAACGGCCGGGAGAAGCGGGCCCGGGCTGGTGCTGCGCCGGCGTGCCGAGCGCCGGGCCCGGCACATCGAACGCGCGGTGCGCGAGGAGCGCAACGCGGCGGCCCGGGACCTGCACGACGTCGTCGCCGGCGACGGGTGGCTTCGCCCGGACGTCCACGACGACGGCCACATGGACGGGTTGGAATTGCCGCCGGCCTGTCGGCTGCCAAGCTGCTGGCTGCTGGAACGGCGTGGCCCGGCGGCCCGAGGCGGGCCGCCGGGTCAGGCCCAGGTGCGGGCCGCGGCCAGCAGGCGCTCGCGGACCAGGGCCACGTGCGGGTTGGCCGAGCCGGCCGGGCGGCGGACCAGGTACGCGGTGTTGATCGGCGGATCGGCCGGCTCGTGGAGCAACCGCAGGGCCCCGGTGGCGAGTTCGGCCCGGCACAGGTAGCCGGGCAGTACGCTCCAGCCCGCGCCCGCGGTCACCGCCGCGACCACCGCCCGCAGGTCCGGCACGGTGACCGCGGCCCGGGCGTGCAGCCGTCGGTCGAAGACGTGCCGCCAGTAGCGGCGCGCGATCGGCAGGTCCTCGGCGTAGCTGAGCAGCGGGACCTCGGCCAGCGCGCCGGGCAGCTCCCGGCCGGCCAGCCGTTCGGCCCAGAGCGGGGCCGCGACCAGGACGAACTCCTCGTCGGCGAGCGGTTCGGCGAGCAGCGTCCGGCCTGGCGGCCGCCGGGTGGCGATCACCAGGTCGTGCTGCCCGGCCCGCAGTTCCGCCAGCAGGGGGTCGGTCAGCCCATTGGTGACCCGCAGCTGGACGCCCTCCGCGACGAGCGGGGCCAGCTCCGCCAGCAGGACGGTGCCGAGGAACTCGGCGGGCCCGGCGAGGTGGACCGGTTCCGGCACGCCGCCAGCGCGCCCGTCGGCGAGGCCCGCGAGGCGGTCCAGCGGCCCGGCCAGCCGGGTGGCGAGGTCGTCGGCGTACGGCAGCGGGCTGACCCCGCGCGCCCGGCGCTCGAACAGTTCCCGGCCGAGCCGTTGCTCCAGCGCCCGGATCTGCGCGGTCACCGTGGACTGGGACAGGCCCAGCAGATGCGCGGCCGCGGTGAAGGAGCCCGCCCGGTGCACGGCGAGGAAGGTCCGCAGCTGGTTGAGGTCCAGCGGGCCGGAGCCGGTGGTCGGCCGATCGCTCATGCCGGCGAGCCTACGGGATTCCGATGGCCGGCCGGCGGGCTCGACGGTCCGGGTGAGGTATCGGAATCCCGATGCCCGGTATCGCGTGGCCCATTGGTTCCCGCAGGCAGGGCGCGTCTAGCGTCGACGGCGTGAGCGCCGCGGCGGACCGTCGCGGCGAGGACCGCGGCACCCCTGGAGGCACACCCCATGGCCGACATCCTGTTCGTCGTGACCGGCTCGAAGGTCTGGACGCTGAACGACGGCACCGAGCATCCGACCGGCTTCTGGGCGGAGGAGGCGGTCGTCCCGTACCGCGCCTTCACCGGGGCGGGCCACCGGGTCGCGGTCGCCACCCCGGGCGGCGTCGTCCCGGTCGCGGACCGGGCCAGCCTGACCGACCCCGAGCTGGCCGAGGAACTGGCGAAGATCGCCGAGTTCCGGCAGCCGCTGGTGCTGGCCGAGGTCGACCCGGCCGACTACGACGTCGTGTTCTACCCCGGCGGCCACGGCCCGATGGAGGACCTGGCCGTCGACGCCGACTCCGGTCGGCTGCTCACCCGGGCGCTCGCCTCGGGACGCCCGCTGGGCGTGGTCTGCCACGGCCCGGCCGCGCTGCTCGCGGCACGGACCGAGGGCGGCGGCTCGCCGTTCGCCGGGTACCGGGTGACCGGTTTCACCAACGCCGAGGAGGTCCAGGCCGGCCTGGCCGACCGGGCGCCGTGGTTGCTCCAGGACCGGCTGGTCGCGCTGGGCGTGGACTTCGAGGAGGGCGAGCCCTGGGCGCCGCACGCGGTGGTCGACCGCAACCTGGTGACCGGCCAGAACCCGGCCTCCTCGGCCCTGGTGGCCGCCGGGCTGCTGAAGCTGCTGGCGGAGTCGGCGAAGTAGCGGCCGGGGCGGGGCCCGGCGCGGCGGTGCTGCGGCGCGGCGCCCGACGTCGCCGGGCGGGCTCCCGTCGTGCCGGGCCTCCGTCGTGCCGGGCGTCCGTCAGCGGAGGTCGTAGGCGGTGAGGGGATGGCCCGCCCAGATCCGGTGCGTGGCCTGTTCCGGGTAGCGGACGGTCCGCGAGCGGGCGTCCAGGACCCGGGTGAGCTGCCCGTCCGGTTCGAAGGCGGGCCACCCCGGGTCGCCGGTGGTCGCGAACCGGACCCAGGCCCGCCGCAGTTCCGCCGAGACCCGGACCGCCTCCGGCGGGGGCGGGTCGCCGAGGGACTGCCGTGCCGGCGGGCTGTCCAGGCTGCCGAAGGCGAGCGGCACGTCCAGGCCGTGGCAGGCGCCGAAGGCGCCGTCGAGAGCGGGCGCGGGCAGGGCGAGCTCGAAGAGGTACGAGGTGCCGCCGGCGGCCGCGTTGGCCTCGGCGAGTCGGACGGACGGCACCCGGAACAGGGCGTCGGAGCCGACGGTTTCCAGGAGTTCGGAGGGTGTCGCCCCCGGGAGGGCGGCCCGGTAGGCGTCCGGGCCGCCCGGCGGCGGGGCGAACAGCTCCAGCATCAGCCGGGCCTCTTCCTCGGTGAAGCCGCCGTGCCGGCCGCTGAGCACGCTGAACAGCCGGAACTCGTCCCGGGTGTGACCGACCAGCAGGTCCACGCCGGCGGTGAGCGCCGACCAGGGCGAGCCCGGCAGGACCTCGCCGTCGACCACCGGGACGGTGGCGATGCCGCTGTGCGCCAGCCGGCCCCAGCGCGCGAGGCGGGCCGGCAGCGCGGCGCCCAGGTCGGTGACCGCCGAGGCCAGGCGCCAGGGGTGCACCTCGGCCAGGGCGGCGGCGGTGGGGGCCGTGCCGAGCAGCTTCGCGAGTTCGGCGGTGACCTCGGCGGCCAGCGCGGGAGTGCAGTGGTTGCCCGGCACCGAGTGGGCGACGGCCCGCCGGAAGAGGCCGCGGGCCCGGTTCGTCGAGAGCAGGGCGGCGACCGAGCCGGCGCCCGCGGACTGCCCGGCGACGGTCACCCGGGCCGGGTCCCCGCCGAAGCGGGCGATGTTGCGCCTCACCCAGTACAGGGCGGCGATCTGGTCCAGGAAGGCGCGGTTGGCGGGGGCGCCCGCCAGCAGTGCGAAGCCCTCGGCGCCGACCCGGTAGTTGATGCTCACCACGACCAGTCCGGCGGTGGCCAGGGCGGTCGGGTCGTACAGCGGGTCGCCGGCGGTCCCGGAGATGAACCCGCCGCCGTGGATCCAGACCAGCACCGGCAGTCCGGCCGCGCCCGGATCGGGCGTGCAGACGTCGAGCGTCAGCCAGTCGGTGTCCTCGGACGCTCCGGACGTGCTGGCGGGCATCGGCCCGGACTGCGGGACGACGGGCCCGAAGGCGGTGGCCTCGCGGACGCCGTCCCAGGATTCGGGCTCGACGGGGGCGGCGAAGCGGAGGGCCCCGACGGGCGGTCGGGCGTAGCGGATGCCGCGGAAGACCGCGAGCTCGCGGGCCCCCGGCCGCGCGTGCTCCTGTTGCTGTTCCTGGCCGCGCCGCGCTGCCCAGCGGCCGCGGACGAGTCCCTCGGCGGTGCGGATGACGGGCTGTTCCGGCATGTGGGCGCTCCTCCCTCGGAAGGCTCTTCCCACGTTATAGGTCAGCTGTATTATGTCAAGTGTATGAAAAAGAATCCGCAGTGCGCGGAGCGAGGACGAGGAGCCGCCGCCGATGCCGAAGCAGGTCGACCACCGGGAACGCCGGGAGACGATCGCCCGCGCGCTGTGGCGGGTCGTGGAACGGCGCGGCGCCACCCACCTGACGATGCGCGAGGTCGCGCAGGAGGCCGGAATCTCGCTCGGGCAGCTCCAGCACTACTTCGGCTCCCGGGCGCAGATGCTCTCCTTCGCGATGGACTTCGCCGGCGAGCAGAGCGCGCAGCGGGTCGGCCTGGCGATGGGAGCGCTCGGCGGGCGGCCGCATCCGCGCGACGTGCTGCGGGTGATGCTGGTCGAGCTGCTGCCCCTGCACGCCGACGCGCGGGCGACCAGCCGGATGAGCGCCGCCCACGTGCTGGAGGCGCTGCACGACGAGGAGGTCCACGCTCGGGCGCGCGGCGGCCTGCTCCAGGGGCGGGCGATGGTCGAGCAGGTGGTCCGGCAGGCGATCGCCGACGGGCAGCTGGCGCCCGACCGCGACCCGGTGGTGGAGACGGACCTGCTGCTCGCGCTCACCGGGTTCGCCACGCTGCTGGAGCTGGACGTGGTCGGGCCCGACGCCGTGCTCGCGGCCGTGGACCGGCACCTGGACCGGCTGTTCGCGGTGCCGGGAGACGTGGGCGGGGACGTCGACGGCAGGTGACGTGGCAGGCTACCCGGGTACCACAGCCGCCCGCGACCAGGAGCCCAGCCCATGGACCGACCCGCCGCCCTCCGGCCCGCCGCCCCCCGACCCGCCGCCCTCGGGCTCGACGCCACCGCCTCCGGGCACCCGGCGGGCATCCTGGACGCCGCCGAGCGGGCCGAACGCCGGGGCATGGACCGGCTCGTGGTGGCCGAGACCGCGTACGACCCGTTCCTCCAGCTGGCCCGCGCGGCCGACCGGACCGAGTCGATCGAGCTGGCCACCGGCATCGCGGTGGCCTTCGCCCGGACCCCGATGACCCTCGCCTACCAGGCCTGGGGACTGCACGCGGCCTCCGGCGGACGCGCCGTCATCGGGCTGGGTTCGCAGGTCAAGCCGCACATCGAGAAGCGCTTCGGAATGCCCTGGGACCGTCCGGCCGCCCGGATGCGCGAGTACGTGCACGCGGTGCGGGCGATCTGGCACAGCTGGCAGACCGGCGAACGGCTGCGCTTCCGGGGCGAGTTCTACACCCACACGGTGATGACGCCGGTGTTCTCCCCGGACCCGGTCCCGTCCGGCGTGCCGCGCATCCTGCTGGCGGGCGTCGGGCCGCTGATGACCCGGACCGCCGGGGCGGTGGCCGACGGCTTCCTGAGCCACCCGTTCTCCTCCACCGCCTACCTGGCCGAGCAGGTGCTGCCGGGCCTGACCGAGGAGCGGGCCCGGGCCGAGGCGGAGGGCGCCGCATGGACGGAGCGGCCGTTCGAGATCGTCGGCAGCGTGCTCACCGCCACCGGCCGCACCGAGGAGGAGCTGGCGGCCAACCGGGCCGCCACCCGCGAGCGGCTCGCGTTCTACGCCTCCACGCCGGCCTACCGTCCGGTACTGGCGCAGCACGGCTGGGAGGAGCTCCAGGAGGAGCTGCACACCCACTCGGTGCGCGGCCGCTGGGCGGAGATGGCCGCGCTGATCGACGACGAGGTGTTCGACGCCTTCGCGGTCTGCGGTCCGGTGGAGGAGGTCGCGCGGGAGATCCACCGCCGGTACGCGGGTCTGGTCACCCGGCTGTCCGTCAGCCTGCCCGAGGACGCCGACCCGGAGCTTGGCCTGGACGTCCTGGCGGCCGTGCGGGCGCTGGGCCGACCGGAAGCGGACGCCGGATGATCGTGATGCGCGGCCGACCGGACAAGGGGTGACGAAGTCCGGGCAGATTCGTGCAACGCGTTTCCGATGGTGAGGAGGCGCGGCATGATCGCGGTGGCAGGCCGGGTCGTCCGGTGGACGGGTCGACCCGGGCTGCCGCGTTGTGGGGCCTGTCGCGCCGTACGGACCGTTGCGCCGTCCGGCCTGTCATGCCTCGGCCACCCGTTGCCGACCATGGGGGTGCCCGCGTGCCCGTGTCCGACGACCGCCCGGCCGACTACGACCTGGCGGAGTGCTGGGACCCCGTCGCGAACCAGTACGTCGACGCCCTGGCCGACCTGGACGAGTTCCTGCGCGTCTGCGCCGAGCTGACCGGATTCGACGTCCCCGAACTGCGCTCCACCGGCATGGCGGACGAGCACCACCGCACCACGCTGGCCCACCAGGTGCGCGACGAGCACGCCCTGGTCCACCTCTGGTACGTCGGCGCCTGGCCCGGCGAGGCACCCTCCTCCGCCCGGGCCCACGACCAGGGACTGGTCTGGCGGACCTTCCACGCCGTCCCGCCCGGCTCCGCAGCCCCCGGCCACGGCAGCTGGGCCGAGGCACCCCGAAGCGCAGTGGCGCCGGACAACGGCGGTGAGCGCCGATGAGCGCCCGCTGGGACGCCGTCGTGGTCGGCGCTGGCTTCGCCGGGACCCTCGTCGCCCACCGCCTCGGTGCGCAGGGCTGGCGGGTCCTCGTCCTGGAAGCCGGACGGGCCGCGCCCACCGGCGCCGAGACCGCCACCGCCCACCGCGCGGCCGGCGGCGGACCGCCCACCTCCCCCTACCCGCACAGCCCCGAGGCCCCGTCACCCGACGTCACCGACCTCGCCGGACACCCGGACGGCGGCTTCACCGCCACCGGCCACCTCCGCCAGGACGGGCCGCTGCCCTACGCCAGCGGCTACCTGCGCGCCAACGGCGGCACCGGACTGCTCTGGACCGGGCTCACCCCGCGCATGCACCCCGAGGACTTCCGCACCGGAGACCTCGGCCACGGCCGCAACTGGCCGATCGGCTACCACGACCTGGAACCCCACTACCGCGAGGCCGAACGGGAACTCGGCGTCGCCGCCGACGCCGAGGAGCAACGCCGCGCCGTCGGACTGCCCATCCCGGACGGCTACGACTTCCCGATGCGCGCCGTTCCGGCGAGCTTCCTCGACCGGCAACTGGCCCGCGTCCTCGACGGACGGACCGTCCGCGACCCCGCCGTGCCCGGCCCCGCCCGGCTCGCCGTCACCGCCACCCCGCACGCCCGCAACGGCGTGCCGACCAGGCCCGGATCCGCCGACGGGCCGCTCTGCGCGGGCAGCGCCAGCTGCGTCCCCGCCTGCCCGACCGGCGCCAAGTACACCCCGCTGCGCACCCAGGCCCGCTGGGCGGCCGGGGTCGAACTGCGTACGGAGGCCGTCGTCAGCCGGGTGCTGGCCGACCCGGAGACCGGGCGGGCCGGGGGAGTCGAGTACCTTGCGGGCGGGACGGCCCACCGGGTGGAGGCGGACCTGGTCGTCCTCGCCGCGCACGCGATCGAGAACGCCCGGCTGCTGCTCCTGTCCGGCCTGGCCAACCGCAGCGACCAGGTCGGCCGGAACCTGATGGACCACCCGGCCCTGCTCACCTGGGGGCTGATGCCCCGCCCGGTCGGCCCCTACCGCGGACCCGGCTCCACCAGCGGCCTGGAGGCGTTCCGCTTCGGCCCCGGGCGGGAGCGCCGGGCGCCGTTCCGGATCGAGATCGGCAACTGGGGCTGGTCCTGGGCGGGCGGCGCGCCGGAGGCCGAGGCGGCGGCGCTGCTCGCGGCGGGCCTGCGCGGCAAGGAGCTCCGCGACCGCCTCGGTGACCGGCTGGGCCGTCAGTTCTCGCTCCAGTTCGAGCTGGAGCAGCCCGCGGACCCCGCCAACCGGGTCACCCTCGACCCGGACCGGTGCGACCCGCTCGGTCTGCCGGGCCCGGCCATCCGCTACGACCTCTCGGAGTACGTCCGCGAGGGGATGACCTCCGCCCGGGCCGTCTCCGACCAGCTGTTCGCCCTGCTCGGCGCCGAGGACCACACCGCCTACCCGGCGGCCGGATGGCCGGGACGGCTCGAACACCGGGGAAGCGTCCACGGCTACCGCGGCGCCGGCCACGCCGGAGGCACCCACATCATGGGCGACTCGCCCGCGACCTCGGTGGTCGACCACTGGCAGCGCTGCTGGGAGCACCCCAACCTGTACGCCGTCGGCTGCGGCTCGATGCCCTCCCTGGGCACCTCCAACCCCTCGCTCACCATGGCCGCCCTCGCGCTGCGCAGCGCCGAGCGGATGCACCACGACCTGCTGGAGCTGCACCGCCCGGCGGCCGTGGCACCACCGGCCGCCCCCTGAACCCTCGTACCGCCCCCGCGGTTTCCCCCGTCTCTCCCGTCTCTCCCGTCTCTCCCCGTCCTCGGAGCCCTCATGACCGGCCTGCCGCTGCCGCCCGTACCGGAGCCGTACCACCTGCCCTTCCACTACGGTGCGCTGCACAATATCGGCGTCGACTACCTGGTCGACCGCGCGCGGGCGCGCGAACTGCTCGCCAAGCGCCACCCCGGGCTGAACGTCGCCGCCTTCGACGGCGGGGCCTGCGTCTCGCTCAACTACCAGCTCTACTTCGCCCAGTATCCGAACGGCGGCGGCATCACCCAGGAGCTGGAGATCAACCTGATCGCCCACCCGCTCTTCGCCGAGGAGCGGATGCCGGTGGTCAACTACGGCCAGTACGCCCGGGGGTACGACCAGACCAAGCTGCTCGGCATCGCCCGGCTGCACGTCCTCTGCGACAACCCGCTCGCCATCGACGCCGGGCGCCGGCTGTACGCCGAGCCCAAGCACCCGGGCTGGTTCGAGACCACCCTGCCCTCCCTCAACGCGCCCGACGTGCGCGAACGCTGGACGGTCTCCTGCCGTCGGGCCGGCCTCGGGCAGGACGGACTGATCCGCCACGACGAGGAACTCCTCGCCCTGGACGTGAACCTGGTCGGCCTCACCCCCGAGTCCGTCAACAACACGCCGATCACCGGCTACGGCACCGACGACGAGGGCAAGCTGCTGGCCGGGCCGCTCAACGTCTACCAGCCCTACCGCTACTACGCCCTGGACGACCGCACCGCCGACCGCGTCCGGCTCGACCTCGGCAACCCTGCGGAGGAGTCGGCCCGCGACCTCGCCCACCTGATCGCCGACGCCCCGGCGGCCGGGGTCTGGACCTACCAGTCCCCGCCGGTCGCCGCCCACAACCGGGCCTACTACATCCGATGACGGCCCCGGCCTTCTCCCCGGTCTTCGCCCCGGGCGGCACCGCCGTGCGACGGGACGTCGCCCATGGCAGGGTCTGGTCGGCCATGCCGTACACCGTGCTCACGGACGACGGCGCGACCCTGACCCTCACCGCCCGCCCGGGGACGGAGACCCTGGCCCCGGCCGGCTGGACCGCCGCCGCCCGCGCGGGGGACGACGCCGCGCGGCTGGACTGCATCGAGGACCTCGCCGCCGGCCGGTGGGAACTCGATGACTGGACCTGGCGCGACACCGTGGTGCTCAGCCGCTTCACCGCCGGAGCGCCGTTCAGTGTCCACCGCTTCCTGACGCCCGACGGTCGGCCGCTGTACTGGTACGTCAACTTCGAGCGCCCGTACCGGCGGACGGCCATCGGCCTCGACACCCTCGACCTCTTCCTGGACCTGGTGATCACCCCCGATCTCTCGACGTACAGCTGGAAGGACGAGGACGAGTACGCCCACGCCCGGCGCCTCGGCGTCATCGACGAGGTCACCCATCGGTGGATGGACCGGGCACGGGACCTCGCCCTCGTCCAGCTCCTGGACCGCACCGGCCCGTTCGCCCCCGATCCGGCGGTCTGGGAGCTGCCACCCGTAGGCCCGCTGCCCACCCTCCCGGCCACCGCCCTCAGCACCCCCGTCGAAGCGGACTGAGGACGGCGGCCGGCCACCTGCTCGGGCTGTCCTGTCCGCGGGGCCGATGTGCTCGATGATCCGCCGGCTGCCGACCAGGCACCCCGAACAGAGGCGCGCGAGCTGTCGCAGCGTCAGGCCGGTGCGCCCGTACACCGCGACCGGCAGGACCCGGCCCTCCAAGCGGGAGGAGGCCGGCACGGTCCGCCGCCCTGGCCGACCGTGGAACCTCCCGGAGCCGGATCGAGCCGTTGGCGCGGGCCGATCCCGTTCGTGGGCCGCGATGGGTGGCCGTGGGCGGACCTACCCGCGCCCGGTTGAGGCGATTGCGTGGAAGTGCCACCCTCGACTGAAATATGTCGACACGGCGGTTGATCAGAACGGCCTAACCGGGTTGCGGAAACCTTTTCGCCACCTAAGCTCGGTGCTGTCGTACAGCGTGTACGTCCAAGCTCGTCAGCATAAAGGGGCAGTGCTCCTTGAGAGATTGTCGCGGCGCCCAAGTGAGGAAATTCGAATGACCGAGACTGCGTCCCGAGTGTGGAGTGGCATCGATGTTCCTTTGGGATTCAGTCGACCGAGTCTCACCGGGCTTTCCCTGCAAATCACCGACGCGTGCAACCTGGCCTGCTCGTACTGTTATTTCTACAAGAAAGATCCCGTCGCGCTGACACCCGAGATCATCGACCGCTCGCTGGATCTCCTGGACCATGAGAGTGGCGAATCCAGTACGGACTGGCACGTGAATCTCTTCGGTGGCGAACCCACCCTTCGGCCTGACCTGATCCGCTACATCTGCTCGAATGCGCGGACCCGCGCCGAATCCCGCGGCAAGAATGTCAGCTTCTCGATGACGACGAACGGGACCAGGTTCGGCCAGCGTCTTCTGGATCTCACCACCGAGTTCGGCATCAGCACCATGCTGAGCCTGGACGGAAACCAGAAGGCCCACGACAAGTTCAGGCAGTACCAGGACGGCCGCGGCTCGTTCGACCAGATCGTCGCTCACCTCGACTGGCTGAAGGCCGCACCTCACTTCAAGGTGCGTCTGACGATCTCGCCGCTCACCGTCGAGTTCCTGGCCGAAAGCCTGGAAGACCTCGTCGAGCTCGGGATCACGAACATCGCCACCAGCCAGGTCGTCGAGCAGAAGTGGACACAGGAGCATCTCGCCACCTTCGCCGAGCAGTGGCAGCGCGTGGGTGCGCTGTACATCCGTGAGCAGCTCAAGGGCAACGCACTGGCGATCAAGGGGCTGAAAGGCCGGGAAACGCAGGAACCGCTGGAGGTGTGCAAGGCGCCTTCACAGTACGGCTGCGGTGCTGCCACCACATTCGTCTTCGTGAACTGCTTCGGCGACCTCTACCCCTGCCACCGCTATCCTGGCTACTTCGACAAGTCCCCCCATGTGCGACTCGGTTCCGTCTTCACCGGGATCGACGAGGTGAAGCGTCTTCACTACGTGATGGCGAACCTCGCTTCCTCGAAGAAGGGGTGTCATTCGTTCGTCAGCTCGAAACAGAGCAAGGGGGCTTGTGGTGGCTGTGCGATCCAGGGTGCATGTGGCGGCTCCTGCATGGCGGTCAACGAATACGTGACGGGCGACCCTACGCAGCCGCCATCGGTACCGGGAGCGATCGAGCAGATCAAGTTGTCGGTCCTGCAGCAGGTCCACGAGTACCTCGCGGAGGTACCCACGCAGAGTGGCCCACCCCCTCGCCACGCCGGTGCAGGTGCCGAGTTCCCAGATGGTGCAGAATCCGAGAGAAAGGAAGCGTGACATGTCAGGGAAGAACCAGGAAGGTTCGGCTCCGGAGAGGCGGAGACTCCTCAAAAAGGCCAACTTCAGTGACGAAGTTGAAAGGCGCGGCACAACGGAGGTCCGGAACGAGCTCGGAGTGCCCGATCTCGACCAGGTCTTGAAGGACCTCCAGCAGAGGTACGGGATCCGCATCGGGCTGTCGCCAAACCTGATCGATCGGCTGGAGGCGATCAAGGCCAGATCCGCGAATGATCCCATTCTCAGAAGCGGGTGCTACACCCAGGACGTCTGTGTCTTCTGTGACACCGGAGACCTCTGCGTCACATGCGACATGATGGACTGGTGCATCTCGGTCGATGTCCATTGAGCATCGCTCCACCGAACTCGTGGGAGTTCGCGCGCGGATCGGTTATGGAGGGCACAGCATGAGCCACGAGCGTGACCTCATCACCGCTGTACCGAGCCGCGCGGGGCTGCATGCGGCCTTCTCCCTGGGCCACTTGATCGACCCCGATCGCCCGTTGAGCATGCTGTTCGCCGACCTCGATCGCTTCGGTGAGGTCAATCGCCGCCACGGCCGCGCGGTCGGCGACCAGGTGATCGCCGCCGTCGGCGCCAGCCTGAATTGCGCCCTGCGCCGGGAAGACGTCGCGTTCAGGCTCAGCGCAGACGAATTCGTCATCGCCACGCATCGGGACTGCGCTGAGACCGAGGCCTTGGCGCGACGGTTGATCAAGGCCCTGGCCGAGCCATTCGAACCGGCCGGTGGCGACCGCGTCGTGATCTCGGTCAGCATCGGTACCGTCCACGTCGATCGCGTGCCGTCCGAATCAGCGATGGAAGGCTTGATCTATACCGCCGGAACGGCCATGTACGCCGCCAAGGAGCGGGCGCCCGGCGGGCTCTACCATCGTCCCCACACCAGCTCGGCATCGAGCAGGCCTTGCAGTCTCGCCACCTCGCCTCTGCCGAAGGTCTGGCGGCCGGCATTCGCGACATGCATGCCCCTCCCGGCCACCGCCCTCAGCACCCCCGTCGAAGCGGAATGAAGGCTGGTCACCCGGCGCCGACCTGCTAGGGTCGCGCCCCTGCGCGAACGACAGCGAGGGGGCGGACGTGACGGTGACGGCGGACACGACGGACGACGTGGAGGCCCTCAAGCACCTGCACGACGGCGGCGACTACCGGCGGCTCGCAGAACGGACCTCGAACCCCGAGGTCCTGCGCCAACTGGCGATCGGAGAGTACCCGTTCGTCTGGCACGCGATCGCCCGCAACCCGGCCGCCCCCACCGACCTGCTGGCCGCACTGGCCGGGCGCCGGCAACTGGTGTGGAACGACAACCGTCTCCTTGAGCTGCTCGCGGCCCACCCCGCCCTCATGGGCGAGGCCTTGGAGGGGCTGGTCGATCTCGTGGGCGACCGCCTGCGGGAGGGCGACCGGCCGTACGCGGCCGTCCTGGAGCTGGCCGGCAGGCCGGAGCTGCCGGCCGAACGGGTGCACCGGCTCGGCCGCCTCCCGGGGGCCTCGGCCAGGCTGCGCCGGGGGATCAGCCGGGTGCTGGCGGAGCGTCCGGACCGGTGAGCGCGACCGGGACCGGGCCGGGCGCGGCGGCGGTGGGAGCCCGTGACCAGCGTCCGGCGAGTACGGTGCCGACGATCAGCTGGAGCTGGTGGTAGAGCATCAACGGCAGCACCAGCAGGCCGGCTTGCGCGCCGAACAGGACGGTGGCCATCGGCAGGCCGTTGGCCAGGCTCTTCTGCGAACCGCAGAGCACCGCCGCGATGGTGGCCGACCGGTCGAGCCCCAGCAGCCGCGCGCCGAGCCCGGTGGCCGCGAGGGCGGCGGCGAGCAGGGCGAGTAGCACCGCGAGCAGCCCGAGCAGCGCGAGGGGGGTGGCCAGGCCCCAGATGCCCTGGGACACCGCTGCGCTGAACGCCGTGTAGACGACCATCAGGATCGAGCCGCGATCCACCGGGGTGAGCACCCGTTTGTGCCGGGACAGCGGACCGCCGAGCCACGGCCGCAGCAGCTGCCCGAGCAGGAACGGTGCGAGCAGCTGCAGCCCGATCCGCAGCAGTCCGTCGGCGGACAGTGCGGTGTGCGATCCCAGCAGCCAGGCCGCCAGTAGGGGTGTGAGCACCAGCCCTGCCAGGCTGGAGTAGGTGCCCGCGCAGATCGCCGCCGGCACGTTGCCCCCGGCGGCGCCGGTGAGCGCCACCGAGGACTGCACCGTGGAGGGCGCCAGACAGAGGAACAGCACCCCGGTGTGCAACTGCCCGGTCAGTGGGACGGGCGTGAGCAGTGCGGTGGCCACGCCGAGCAGGGGGAAGAGGACGAAGGTGGCGGCCAGTACCAGCCCGTGCAGCCGCAGGTGCCGCAGCCCGGCCAGCGTCTCACGGGTGGAGAGCCTGGCACCGTAGAGGAAGAACAGCAGCGCCACCGCGAGGTCGCAGGCCACCGCGGCGAATCGCGCCGAGGTGCCGGAGGCCGGGAACAGCGCGGCCAGTCCGACGGTGCCGGCCAGCGCCGCCATGTAGGGGTCCAGCCAGCGCGGCAGCAGCCTGCGGGAGCGGGGCCCGTGGGCGCGTTGCGGCTGGGTCCGTTCCTCGGGCGCCTGGTCCCGGCGCCCCCGTGCCGCGCGCCCCGGTGCGTGCCCCGATGTCGGGTGCCCCTGCGCCGCGTGCCCCCTGGCCGTGCGCGCCCGGAGCCCTGGTGGCTGCTCCGGGCGCGCCGGACGGTCGGTCACGGGCCGCCTTCCGCCATCGGGCGGACCGAGGGCCTGGAGGAGGAGCCGGGCCCGAGCAGTCCGCCGACCAGCGAGCCGGCGCCGTCGTGGTCGCTGCCCGCCGAGCCGCTGCCGTTCTGGAGGTTGGCCGTCCGGTCGATCTCCAGCCAGGAGTCGGCGTTCGAGTTGTCCACGACCGTGATCAGCCCGCCGCCGGCCGCCGCGGGCGACGCGGCTCCCGCGAGCAGGGCGCAGGCTCCGGCCAGCCCCAGCGCGGTGGCCCGCAGGGCGGCGGCCGGCGAGGGCGGGGCGGCCCCGCGCAGCCCGGTCCTCATGCCGTCACCGCCATCAGCCCGCTGGAGCGCGAGATGTTCCGCTCCAGCAGCTCGGTGGACTCCCGTACGCCGACCTGCTCGCGCCCCCCGGCCGGGGCCGGCAGCCGCCCGTCGGCGCTCTTCAGCCCGGCCAGCGCCTCGTCGATCGCCCGGTGCGCGGCGAACAGGCACGGCGTACTGTAGATGGCCACGTCCACCCCCAGCTCCGACAGCTCCGAGAGCGACAGCCGGGGCGACTTCCCGCCCGCGATCTGGTTGAACAGCAGGGGCTTGTCGCCGACCACCCGGCGGATCCGGCGGATCCACTCCTCGCTGCGCACACCGTCCACCAGCACCACGTCGGCGTCGGTGGCGGCGAGCGCCCGGGCCCGGCGCAGGATGTCGTCCTCCTCGGTGGCGTCGGTGCGGGCGACCACCACCAGGTCCGTCCGGTTGGCGAGGACGAGCTCCAGCTTCTCCAGGTACTCCTCCAGCGGCAGCACCAGCTTGCCGTCCGCGTGCCCGCAGCGGCGCGGCCGCTTCTGGTCCTCCAGGATCACGCCCGACGCGCCGATCCGTTCGAGCCTGCGCACGACGTGGCAGGCCACCTCCGGATCGACGTACCCGTCGTCGATGTCGACCAGCAGGTGGTGCCGGGGGAAGGCCCCGCGCAGCCGCTCGACGAATCCCACCATGTCGGGCCAGGCGATGAAACCGATGTCGGGCAGCCCGTAGTAGGAGGCCGCGAAGCCGAAGCCGGAGACGAACATGCCGTCGTAGTGCTCGGCCGCGATGGAGGCCGAGTACATGTCGTGGACGCCGATCAGGGGCGTCGTCCCCGGGCCCGCGATCTCCGCGCGAAGCCGCTGCCCGGGGCTGTCCGATGCCGTGTTTCCGTCGTACAAGGCCTACTCCTTGCTAGGGATGACTTTGCCTGAACTTGGTGTTCATCAGACCGAACTGAGGTGTCATCACTATGCGCCCTTTAATGTTCCGTGGGCAAATCTTTAAGGGAGGTTCCCTCGTTAGAGTGAATGCAAGCGGACAATAGGAAAGCCTACGAATGTGCTGATCCGACAAATGAGCTGGCGTGTCGGCACGATGGAGGACGGCCGGGGTGACGTCACGGCCGTCGAGAAGGCGGAGAAGGCGGAGAAGGCGGAGAAGGCAGAGAAGGCGGAGAAAGCGGAGACCTGGAAAGCGTGGAAAGCAGCCGGGCCCGCCCGGTGGGGGCGGGCCCCGGTGAGGGGTCGGGTGCTCAGGCGCTCGGGACCGGAGGGACGGCGCGGCGTTCGCGCAGCGTCCGGAGCATCCGGCGGGTGGCCCTGGTCGCGACCGGGGGCAGGAGTTCGAGGGCGAGCCGGCGCGGCGTGGAGCGCTGGACCGGGGCCTTGACCTGGTAGTTGAGGCGCAGCACCTTGGCGTCGGCGATGGTGTCCTCGTCGACGGTGTATCCCTCGGCCCACCAGTCGCGCTCCTTCAGGACCGCCTGGACGGCCGCCGCGTCTCCCCAGGTGCCGTAGAACTTCATCGGGGTGAGCAGGACCGGCCGCAGTCCGCCGGTGAAGACCGCCTCCCAGACCGCGGCGGAGACGCCCGGAGTGTGCTCGGAGCGGTAGTCGTCCAGGGCGACCACGCCGTTCTCGGCGAGCGCGGCGCGGGCCACGGCGATGTCCCCGGCGACGTGCTCGTAGAGGTGGGAGGCGTCGACGTGGACGAAGCGGCAGCTGTGCGCCCGGACGCGGCCGTCGGCCAGCACCGAGGTCGGGGCCTGCACTATCTCGGGCAGTTCGCCGTGGAAGGCGAGGTAATTGGCCTCGAAGGCGCTGCGGGTGAGGGTCCTGCGGTAGGACATGTTCATCTCGGCGGCGTTCTCGGCGTCGCCCGCCTCGGAGTCGAACAGGTCGCAGACCGTCAGCCGCTCGCCCGGCCGCAGGTGGTCGCCGAGCAGGACGGCGCTGCGGCCGAGGTAGCTGCCGAGCTCCAGGACGTCGCCGGTGACGCCGGCCGCGCTCTGGGCGGACAGCAGGTGGCTGAAGGCGGCCCGGTCGAGGCTGAAGAACCAGCCGGGAATGTCGTCCCGCTTCAGCGGCGCGGAGTGGACTGCGGCCTCGACCGCGGTCTCGGAATCGGGCACGGCGGCCTCCAGGGGGACGGCGGGGCGCGGTGGCGGATCACGCCCGCGGAGGGGGGACGCCGAGGACGTGAGGCGGATCATCATAGCGACGCCGGGGCCGGGGGGAACCAGGTGTGGAACGGCCTGAATTCGGATTTTCGCTCTGCCGTTCGGCAGGGGTGTGCGCCTTCGGTTTTGCTCTGGATTCGCCTGGTCGGCCTAGCGTTCCGAGGACCGCGGCTCCGTCGGTGAGTCGGGGGCTTCCGACGGCTCCGCCCCGGCCGCCCGATCCAGCTCCGTGACGGTCTCGGACAGCCAGGCCCGCTCGGCCGCCGTGGAGGCCCGGGCGACGAGCAGCATCCCGCGTCGGAAGGGGTTCGGCTCGCGCTCGGCGGTCACCGGCTGCCCCGTTCCGTCGTAGAAGAAGCTGCTCGGAGCGTCCAGGAAGGCCAGCCGGCGGCGGAGCACGGCGGCCTGCCGGGACGGGTCGGCGAGATGGTGCAGGAACGTGGTGACGGTGAAGAAGCGGATCTGGTCGGTGATCTCGGCCTGCTCCGGGTCGGCCAGTCGGCGCAGCAGTTCGGCCCGCCCCCGCGCCGTCAGCTCCAGCGTCTGCCGCGGTGCGGCGCCGCTGCCCGGTTCGGTGCGGCGGTGCAGCAGTCCGGCCTTCTCCAGCCGGGCGATGGCGGGGTAGAGCGCGCCGTCGCTCACCGGTCGGACATGACCGGTCAGTCCGGTGATCCGGGACTTGAGCTCGTAGCCGTGAAGCGGCTGGTCGTACAGGAAGCCGAGGATCGCGAGCGTCAACACGGCTGGAGCCCTTCGGTCGGAGTGCGCCCTGTGGAGTCGTCATGTTACCTCTTGTCGATGTGCCTCGAAACGATGTATCTCTATTCGAGGCAGGTCGAGAGGGCCGCAGCCGATCGAGGGGAGCCGAGGCGGGCCAGGGCCGCGCCGGGGCGAGCCGGGGCCGGTCCGGTCACGCACGAGCACCACAGGGGAAGGGAGAAGGGCATGCGCGGCCAGTTGCGCCGACTCACGGCATTGGCGGTACCCGTCTACGCGGAGTTGCTGTCCGGGGTGATCGCCTCGGTGATCGGGGCCCTCTGGGTGGCCGGTCTCGGCGGGGCCGCGGTCGCCGCCGTCACCCTGGCCGGCACCGTCGAGAACCTGCTGCTCGGCCTGGTCCTGGTGGTCGCCTCCGGCACCAGCGTCAGGCTCTCCCACGCCCTCGGTGCGGGCGACCACGCCGAAGCCGCCCGGACCACCCGCGCGGCCTGGCGGCTCTGTGCCGCCGTCAGTGCGGCGCTCGCCGTCCCCGGCTTCCTGCTGCGCGACCGGCTGGCAGGCGCCTTCCTGGACGGCGAAGCCGCCGAACAGGCCGCCGGTTACCTCGCCGTCGCGTTCCCGGCCTTCGCGCTCTTCGTCGGCCAGCGCATCGCCGACGAGCTGTTCAAGGGCGCGGGCGACACCCGCACCCCGATGCGGCTCGCCCTGCTCTCCAACGCGCTGCTGCTCCTCCTCGACCCCCTGCTGATCCTCGGCCCGGGGCCGCTGCCCGCCCTCGGCGTGCCGGGCGACGCCCTGGCCCTGGTCCTCTCCCGGGCGATCGCCCTCGCCGTCACCCTGCGAGTGCGGCGAGTGCGGCGAGGGCGGCGACTGCGGCAGCCGGTGCGACGCACAGATCCGCAGCCGGGGCAGCACGCGGATCCGCAGCCGGTGAGACGCGACGTACCGCAGCCGCAGGACCCCGGCGGCACCGGGGGAGCGGGCGCGGCGGCGGTACGGATCCTGCGCGCGGGCGCACCGTTCGGTCTGGACTTCACCGCCCGGATGGCCGTCGGAACCGCCCAACTCGGCCTGGTCGCGGGCTTCGGCGTCGCGGCGGTGGCCGGCTACGGCCTCGGCTACCGCGTCCTGCTCGTCGTCACCATGGCCTTCTACGCGCTGCGCCAGGCCGCCGCGATCGAGGCGGCACGGCTGACCGGCGCGGGAGAGGGCGCCGCGCTGCACACCCTGCGCCGCGCCACCGGACGCCTCGCCGCGCTGCTCGGCGGGGTGGCGGCGGTGCTTGCCGTCACGCTCGCCGTGCCGCTGACCGCGCTCTTCACCGAGGACCGGGCGGTGGCCGCGCAGTCCGTCGGCTTCCTGCGCTCGGCGGCCCTCTACCTGCTGCCGTACGCGCTGGTGGTGGCGGTCGGCGGAGTGCACCAGGCGGCGGGCGCCGGGCGCCCGCTGGTGGTCTCCGTCCTGCTCGGTCTCGGGGCCCAACTCACCGCCTCGGCGGTCTTGTCCGGGCCGCTGGGGGTGTCGGGGGTGTGGCTCGGGCCGGCGGTGGGCGCGGCCGTGCAGCTCGCGCTGCTCGCCGCACTGACACGGTCGCGGAGTCCGCGCGGGGCCGCAGCGGGCGTGTGCCAGAGTGGGGGCCATGGCACTCACCCCGGACGGGCGGCCGATCCCGCTCCCGCACGCCGATGAACGCGCAATGCTGGAGAGCTGGTTGGACTTCCAGCGGGCCACGCTCGCCCGCAAGGTCGACGGGCTCGACGACCGGCAGGTGCGGCTGGCGTCCGTCCCGCCGTCCACGATGACCCTGCTGGGGCTGGTTCAGCATGTCGCCGAGGTCGAACGCAACTGGTACCAGCGGGTGTTCGCCGGGCAGGACGTCCCGCCGGTGTACGGCGCGGACAACGGTGACGGCTACGGGCTGGACCCGGTGCGCGGGATGGCCGAGGCGCTGGTGGACTGGAGGAGGGAGATCGACCGGGGCCGGGAACTGACCGCGGACCAGCCGCTGGACGCGGCCGGCCCGCTCTCCCCGCAGGCCGCCGCGGTGATCGGCGCGGACAGCGTCTCGCTGCGCTGGATCCTGGTGCACCTGATCGAGGAGTACGCCCGCCACAACGGCCACGCCGACCTGCTCCGGGAGTGCGTCGACGGCGTCACCGGGGTCTGAACCCAACCGGGGTCTGAACCGGACCGGGGTGTGACGGCAAGGGCGTTGCTCACCGCCGACCGGTGGGCTCCGGCCGCCCGCCCGACGCCGGACCGGCGGTCCGCTCGGCGGCCCCACCGGCCGTCGGTCCAGCCGCCCGTCCGGGCAGCCGCGCGGCGAGCAGCGTCCCCGCGCCGGCCACCGCCGCCATGGTCAGCGCGGACGGCGCGAGCGCCGCGCCGGGGTCCGTACGGCCGGCGGCGGTGGCGGCCAGGGCGATGCCCAGGGCCGGGCCGGTGTTCAGGACGGTCTGCTGCAGGCCGCCCGCGACCCCGGCCCGGGCGGCGGACACACCCCGGACCACCATCGTGGTGGCGGTGGCCATCACCGCACCGAAGCCGGTGCCGAGCAGCGCGAAGCAGCCGCCGATCGCGAGCGTCCCGGAGCCGGTGCCGAGCCCCGCGGTGAGCAGCGCCCCCGCGGTGATCAGTGCCATCCCCGGCAGCACCACCGCCCGTTCGCCGTGACGCTTCGCCAGCCGGGCGGAACCGGGCGCCGCGAGGATCATCGCCACCGCGAGCGGCATCGCCCGCAGGGCGCTCTGCAGGGGGTCGAGCCCGAGCACGTCCTGGAGGTAGTAGACGGCCGGGAAGAGTGCGCCCTGGAGCGCGGCGGAGGCGGCGAGCAGGACGACGAGCGGCGGCGCGACGGCCGTGGAGCGGAACAGCGCGGGCGGCAGCAGGGGGTCGGCGGTCCGGCGCTCGTGCCGGACCAGGAGGAGGGCGAGGACTCCGGCCGCGGCGAGGCAGAGCAGCGGGACGACCGGCCGGCCGGTGTCCGGCAGCGTCACCAGGCTCTCCACCAGGAAGGCCAGCGCGAGTGCGAGCAGGGCCGCGCCGGGCAGGTCGAGCCCGCTGCCGTGCTGGCCGTCGTGCTCGCTGCCGTGCCCGGCGGCCGGGGACCGGGTGTCGGGCGATCCGGCCCCGGCCGGCACCGCGAGCGCCGCCAGGAGGGCGGCCGCGGCGGGCAGCAGGCCCAGCAGGAAGACCGACCGCCAGCCGAGGTGCGCGGTCAGCGCCCCGCCGACCAGCGGCCCCGCTGCCGCCGCGAGCCCGATGGCGGCGGTGCGGATGGCGATCGGACCGGCCAGGCGGTCGGCGGGCCAGGCGGCCCGGAGCATGCCCAGGGTGGCCGGCTGCAGCAGCGCGCCGGCCACGCCCTGCAGGACGCGCAGGGCGACGACCCAGCCGATGCCGGGCGCCACGGCGATCCCGAGCGAGGCGGCGGCGAAGCCGGTCACGCCGAGCGCGAAGACCCGCCGGTGCCCGTACCGGTCGCCGAGGCGGCCGGCGAAGACCAGCAGCGCGGCGACGGTGACCAGGTAGCCGGTGCCGGCCCACTGGACGGCGGCGACGGAGGCGTGCAGGTCGTGCTGGAGGGCCGGCCGGGCGACGGTCAGCGCGGTGCCGTCGACGGCGACCAGGACGGCGCCGGTGATGCTCGCGGCCAGGACGAGCCCCCGGTGGTGCCGCGGGTTCACCGCGCGGCCGGGCCGAGGTGGGCGTCCAGCGTCGCGCGCAGCAGCGGCTCGATGGAATCGTCGCCGGTGATGAGCCGCAGGCTGCCCCAGGTGCGCAGCTGGGCGAGGCCGTGCAGGTTGGACCAGAGGGCGGCGGTGGCGGCGGCCGGATCGTCGGACCGCGGGTGCACCTCGGAGACCAGGCCGACGAAGGTCAGGAAGAGCGGCAGGGTGGTGCGGCGCAGTTCGGCGCCGCTGCCCTCCAGCAGGTCGTGACGGAACATCAGCTCGAACATGCCGGGGTTGGCGGCCGCGAAGCCGAGGTAGGCGCGGGCGAGCGCGTCGAGGCGGGTGCGGGCGTCGGCGCCGGTGGTGGCGGTGAGGGCGTCGGCTCCCGCGAGGGTGTCGGTGAGCCTGCCGAAGCCCTGCTGGGCGATGGCGGCGAGCAGCTCGCGGTGGGTGGGGAAGTAGCGGCGGGGCGCGCCGTGCGAGACCCCGGCGCGGCGGGCGATCTCGCGCAGGCTGAGCGCCTGGACGCCGCCCTCGGCCACCAACTCGACGCCGGCGGCCACCAGTCGGGCCCGTAGGTCCTGTTCCTGTTCGGTCATGAAGACACTGTCTACCAGGTGCTGGTAGACAGTGTCTACTCGCGCTCGCGGGAGCGCCCCGGGCAGAATCGACCCCCATGGACGAAGGCGGCGAGCCGGCCTGCTGGCCGGACCGGGGTGGCGAGCCGGCCGGACGGCCCCGGGTGGGGCGGCCCGCGGGAGGCAGGAGCCGCTACTGCTGCGGCGGCTGGTCGCGGAACTGGTTCTTGAGCTGCTCCTGGGCGGCGTCCACCTGACCGCTGTACTTGCCCTCGGTGCGCTGGTCGACGGTGTCGCCCGCCTTGTCGACGGCTTTGTCGGTCTGCTCCTCGTGGCCCTTCAGCAGGTTCTTGAGCTTATCCATCATGGACATCTGGTCACACTCCTGGATGAGACGCCCCCACCCCTCCAATATCACCGCGCGCGCCACGACCCGCATCTCGCAAGGTCTGCGTAAAGGCTTGGCAACGGGATTCCGGTCATGTCAAATCATGACCCTCATGACCTTCACGGCCCGTCGGATGGAGCTCCCTTGATGCTGCGCACCCGTCGCCCCACCTCCCCGCTCGACCGCTCCGTCCCGGAGGACCCCGCCACCTCCACAGGGGGCCCGCGAACCGCCGTCACCCGGCGTGGCGCGGGCGCCGCCCTGACCGTCGCCGCGCTGGTCGCCCCGCTGCTGCTGGCCGGCGCCGGCAGTGCCTCGGCCGACCCGGACCCGGCGCGCAAGGGCGCCAAGCTGGCCTCCCGGCTGGTCGAGGCGAGCAGTGCCCGGGACGCGCGGGCCACGCTGGCCGCGCTCCAGTTGATCGCGGACCGCAACGGCGGTACCCGGGTGGCCGGTTCGAAGGGGCACGACCAGTCCGCGCAGTACGTCTACGAGCAGGCGCGCCGGGCCGGGCTCAAGGTGTCCAAGCAGGAGTTCGTGTACACCTTCTTCGAGGCCCGCTCCGAGCGCCTCGACGTGGTCTCCCCGAAGGCCGAATCGGTGCCGGTGATCGCCATGACGTACTCGGTGGGCGGCCCGGAGGCGGGCCTGACCGCGGACCTGGCGGTCGCCCCGGTCGGCGCCACCACCGGCTGCACGCCCGCCGACTACCCGTCGGGCGCCTTCACCGGCAAGATCGCCCTGATCCGGCGCGGCGGATGCTCCTTCGCCGAGAAGCAGGCCGCCGCGGCCGCCGTCGGCGCGACCGGGGCGATCATCTACAACAACACCGAGGGCACCCTGAACGGGACGCTCAGCGAGCCGACGGCGGGGCGGATCCCGACCGGCGGGATCACCCAGGCCGCGGGCCAGGCCCTGGCCGCCCAGGCCGCCGCCGGGCCCGTCCGGGTGACCCTGGACATCCGGACCTTCATGGAGCAGCGCAAGACCTGGAACGTCATCGCCGAGACCCGCGGCGGCGACCCGGACCACACCGTGATGGTCGGCGCGCACCTCGACTCCGTGCCCGAGGGGCCGGGCATCAACGACAACGGCTCCGGCACGGCCGGCGTCCTGGAGGTCGCGAAGAACCTCAGTGTCCACCCGGTGAAGAACAAGGTCAGGTTCGCCTGGTGGTCGGCCGAGGAGTTCGGCCTCAAGGGCGCCGAGGCGTACGTGAACTCCCTCTCCGACGCGGAGAAGAAGAAGATCGGCCTCTACCTCAACTTCGACATGATCGCGTCCCCCAACTACGCGCAGTTCGTCTACAACGGCTCGGGCAGCGCCGGCGGCGACGCGGGCCCCGAGGGCTCGGCGCAGCTGGAACGGGACATCAACGGCTACCTGGACGGCCGGGGCCTGCCGCACGACCCGACCCTCTTCGACGGCCGCTCCGACTACGGTCCGTTCATCGACGCGGGCATCCCGGCCGGCGGCACCGACACCGGCGCCGAGAAGGTCAAGTCCCCGGAGCAGGCGGCCCGTTACGGCGGCACCGCCGGCGCCGCGTACGACGGGTGCTACCACAAGGCCTGCGACAACCTCGGCAACATCGACATGGGCGTCTTCGACGTCAACATCGACGTGATCGCGAACGCCGTCGGCACCTACGCCTGGGACCTCTCCTCGCTCCACCGGCCCGTCCCGGCCCAGCGCCCGGCCGCCAAGGCGGCGCCCGGTATCAGCGGCACGAGCGACGCCCACTCCGGCGGGGTGGCGGCCTGACGCCAGGGTGGGCCCGCGGCTGCTCCCGGCCGGCGGGCCCACCCGACCGCCGTACCCGACCGCTCCGTCCGAGACTGCTCCATCCGGGACCTCCCCGCCTCATCGCCCCTGGTGGCCGTGGGTGCGGCCACCGTAGCGCAGGACACTGACAATCCGGCCACGGACCG
Source organism: Kitasatospora sp. NPDC041917 (assembly GCF_055589745.1). Classification (NCBI taxonomy): domain Bacteria; kingdom Bacillati; phylum Actinomycetota; class Actinomycetes; order Kitasatosporales; family Streptomycetaceae; genus Kitasatospora; species Kitasatospora sp. NPDC041917. Next base: position 24,718 of record NZ_JBVJBI010000023.1, read on the forward strand.
GTACGGTGCCGCGCGGAGCGCATCCGCCGAGACCCGGTGGGTGCGCCGGGTCCGGTCCTGACACCATGGGACCGAGATCACGACACGGTGACATCCTCGGAGGAGTCAGCAACATGAGCACGCACTACGACGTCGTCGTCCTCGGCGCGGGCCCCGGCGGCTACACCGCCGCCGTCCGCTCGGCCCAGCTGGGCCTGAAGGTCGCGGTCATCGAGGCCAAGTACTGGGGCGGCGTCTGCCTCAACGTCGGCTGCATCCCCTCCAAGGCCCTGCTGCGCAACGCCGAGCTCGCCCACATCTTCACCAAGGAGGCCAAGACCTTCGGCATCAAGGTCGAGGGCCAGGTGACCTTCGACTTCGGCGAGGCCTTCCGGCGCAGCCGCTCGGTGGCCGACGGCCGGGTCAAGGGCGTCCACTACCTGATGAAGAAGAACGGCATCACCGAGTACGACGGCTGGGGCACCTTCGTCGACGAGCACACCCTCCAGGTCGCGCTGAGCGGCGGCGGCTTCGAGGTCGTCACCTTCGACCACTGCGTCATCGCCGCCGGTGCCACCACCCGCCTGCTGCCCGGCACCAGCCTGAGCGACCGCGTGGTCACCTACGAGGAGCAGATCCTCACCGAGCAGCTGCCGGAGAGCATCATCATCGCGGGCGCCGGCGCGATCGGGGTCGAGTTCGCCTACGTGCTCCACAACTACGGCGTGAAGGTCACCATCGTCGAGTTCCTGGACCGCGTGGTGCCGCTGGAGGACGTCGAGGTCTCCACCGAACTCGCCAAGCAGTACCGCAAGCTGGGCATCGAGGTGCTGACCTCCACCCGGGTCGAGTCGATCGACGACAGCGACCCGAACGCCAAGGTCCGGGTCACCGTCACCAAGGACGGGCAGCAGCAGGTGCTGGAGGCCGACAAGGTGCTCCAGGCGATCGGCTTCGCGCCGCGGGTCAACGGCTACGGCCTGGAGAACACCGGGGTCAAGCTCACCGACCGCAACGCCATCGCAGTGGACGGCCGCGGCCGCACCAGCGTCGAGCACATCTTCGCGATCGGCGACGTGACCGCCAAGCTGATGCTCGCGCACGCCGCCGAGACGATGGCCGTGATCGCCGCCGAGACCATCGGCGGGGCGGAGACCATGGAGGTCGACTTCGTCATGATCCCGCGCGCCACCTACTGCCAGCCGCAGATCGCCTCCTTCGGGTACACCGAGGCCCAGGCGCGCGAGCTGGGCCACGACGTCAAGGTCGCCAAGTTCCCGTTCACCGCCAACGGCAAGGCGCACGGCCTCGGCCACCCGATCGGCTTCGTCAAGGTCATCAGCGACAACACGCACGGCGAGCTGCTCGGTGCCCACCTGATCGGCCCCGAGGTCACCGAGCTGCTGCCGGAGCTGACGCTGGCCCAGCAGTGGGACCTGACCGTCCACGAGGTCGCCCGCAACGTGCACGCCCACCCGACCCTGGGCGAGGCCGTCAAGGAGGCCATCCACGGCCTGGCCGGTCACATGATCAACATGTGACGACCGGCCCTCGGCCGCGCCGCGCCCCCGTCGAGCGACTGCCCGGCGGGGGCGCGGCGCGGTTCCGGGCCGATCGGCAGGAGCGGCCCCGGGCTCCGGTCGGGGCCCGTCAGACGTGCCCGGCGATCAGGCCGAGCCGACCGTCGAAGCGGCGGTAGAGCACCCGGCCCCGGCCGGTGACCGGGTGCGCGAAGAACAGGAACGGCAGCTCCGCGCCCGCCAGCCGGTCGACGGCCTGCGCCTGCGTCAGCCGGGGCGCGCCGTACGGGCTGAGGGTGATCGGCGACGTCCGGCGGCCCGCCGGTCCGGCCGGGACGGTACGGGCGAGGCGGTAGCCGGTCGGTCCGACCCGGTAGACCACGGCGTCGGTCTCGGTCGCCGGATCGGTGAACAGGTGGATGTCGTAGTCCATCGCGTCCATGGTCCGGGCAGCGGCCTCCGGCGAGCACCAGACCAGCGAGGGCTCCTTGTGCCGGACCACCCGGAGCTCGCGGAGCTCGCCGCCGTCCGGCCCGGTGGGGGCCGCGGCGCGGTGGCCCGGCCACGGGCGCGGTGCCCAGGCCCCGGTGACGGCCCTGATCCTGCCGCGCAGCGCGTCGCTCACCCGGTCGAGCGAGTCGCCGAGCCCGGCCGCGGCCTCCTGGACGCGGATCCGCCGGCCGTCCACCTCGGCGTTCACCTGCGCCAGCACACCCCCGGCCACGGCCGCGAGCCGGACCCGCAGGGCCTCCACCAGCGTCCCCACTCCCGGAGCCGCCGCCGCGGCGCCCACCCGGGCCCGCGCCTCGGCCAGGACCTCGCAGGTCAGCCCCTCGAACGCCCTCACCGTGACCAACTCGCCCATCCCAGGCCCTTCCACTCCCAGCCGGCGCAATACCGGCGACCAGGATTCCCGCCCCCGCTCCGCGCGGCCAGGGCCCAACGGCCCCACCGGGAGGGCCGGGCGGACCAGCCGCGGTCCGGGGGCGGGCCCGTCGGGGGGCGGGGCCAGGAGGGGAGTGGCGGGGCTCGGAGGGGGCGGCGGGGCCAGGAGGGGAGTGGGAGCGGTGCCGTTGCGGAGCACCGGGCACTCACCCGCCCTGCCGGCCGCCCTCGCCCGGGTCCTGGCGCCGGCCCCGGTCCGGTCGGTGACCGGACCGATCACCCGCCGCAAGGGGCCGCGTCCCCGAGCCGCTGGGTGCGCCACGGGAGCGCAGCTCGCCGAGCACCGCCCAGGCGACCGACACCACCGGCACGGCCACCACCGCGCCCAGGATTCCCGCCAGCACGGTGCCGCCGGCCACCGACACGGCGATGGCCACCGGGTGGATGCGGACGGACCAGCCGAGCACCAGCGGATGCAGCAGGTGGCCCTCGATCTGGCCGATGACCACGATCAGGGCGAGCACCAGCAGGGCGATCACCGGCCCGCGGGCGGCGAGCGCGACCACGGAGGCGATCGCCAGGGCGATCGGGGAGCCGATCAGCGGGACGAGCGTCGCCACGAACTCCAGCAGCATCAGCGGCATGACCAGCGGCACCCGCAGGATCGCCAGCGCGATGCCCACCAGCACGGCGTTGGAGGCCGCCACGATCAGCACGCCCCGGGTGTAGCCCGCGAAGGTGCGCCAGGCGGTACGACCGGCACGGTCCCAGGCCGACCGGCTCCGGGCCGGCATCTGCCGCTGCGCCCAGGACCACATCCGGTCGCCGGAGTGCAGGAAGAACACCGAGCAGAAGACCGCGAGCGCCAGCCCCGTGACCAGCTCGACGATCCGGCCGGCGCCGCTGAGCGCGGTGCTGACCAGGGCGGAGCGGTGGGCCGAGACGAACGCGCCGATCTTGGCCCGCAGGTCGGTGACGGTGCCGGGGCGCAGGTGGAAGGGGGCGCCGGTGAGCCAGCGGTCGATCCGGGAGAGCCCGCCGCGCAGCTCGTTGCCCAGCCGGGTCCACTCGTCGGCGACGGTCGTGCCGACCAGCGCCAGCACCCCGCCGACGAGCACGAGGATGCAGAGGAAGGCCATCACGACGGCGAGCGAGCGCGGTGTGCCCCGGGCCAGCAGGTCGACCAACGGACGCAGCACGGAGGTGATGACCAGGGCCACGAACAGTGCGACGACCACCAGCTGGAGCCGGGCGAGGACGTCGACGACCAGATAGGCGAAGAGTCCGAGCAGCGCCAGCCGCCAGGTGTACCCGGCCGCCGTCCGCAGTCCGGAGGGGACGTGCTCCCCGGACGGGGACGGGCCCCGGCCCGGCACCCCCGCCCGGGTCCGGCGGGCCGGCACCCGGGGACGGCGGCTGCCCAGCGGCCCGGGCCGCCGGTCCGGTTCGGCGCCGTTCACGCCCATGGGCGGTCTGCCGGGTGTAAACGCGCGGGGCCGGGGCAGGCGCGAAGCGGCACCGGTCTCCCTCGGGAGGACAGTGGTCCTCCGTGTACAAGCGGTCGGATGTGGGGAGAATCGATGACGCAGGGTGGGGGGAGAAGGAGGCAGACATGAGAAGCCTCACGCGCCGTTACGCGGTGACGCTCCCCGGCCCGATCGGCGGGCACGCCCCACTGTGCTCGGTCGTCGTGCACGAGACGCAGATCGTGGGGCCCGACGGGGGCCTGGTCTGGGAGAGTGCGGAAGGCGACCTGCGGGTGGAGATCGCCAGCGGGGTGGCCACCGTGCTGGCGTTTCCCGGAACCGGCAGCCGGCACCCGTGCCTGATGGCGGTGCCGTTGCCCTGAGCACGCGGCCGGGACGCGTGCCGCAACGAAGGCGAGGGGGGAGCGGAGGCGACGCGGGCGGGCGTCGCGACGGACGGTCACCGCGCGGTGGCGGCCAAGGCCTCGCGCACGGTGACCAGGCAGGGGTCGCAGTACCGGTCAGGCCCGGCCGCACCGGCGCCGTCCGCTGCCGGGACGACGCGCTGGGAGGGCTCCAGGAACCGCCCGCAGAGCGAGGACGACGCGTCGTCCTTCGCCACCACGTGCCACACCACGGCGGGCGGGGAGACCGCCGGGTCGTGCTCGGCCCACATCTCGTACACGGCGCTACCTCCGGATCGCTGGGGGCTCGGTGAGTCCATGCAAACCCGGGCTCTGCCGAACGGCCACCGGGCCAGACCCGGTGGGATGGTTGTGGGCCGGTGGTGGTCGGGCCCGGCGCGGGCGCCGGCTCACTCCTGGCGGTCGGAGCCCCGACGGTCGGCGCCCGGGCGCCCCTGGGCACCGGTCCGGTCGCGGCCCTGGCCGGCGGCCAGGCGGCGCCGGATCACCAGCAGGTCGAGTCCGGCGAGGGCGGCGAACCCGGCGCACAGGGCGGCGAAGAAGGCGTAGGTCCCCCGGTTGGGCGCGGGGCCCGGGCCGGCCAGCGCGGCCAGCACGGCGAAGGCCACCGTCCCGCCGACGAACAGGACCAGGAAGACCCGGGACAGCAGCCGCCGCAGCTCCAGGTCCGAACGGGCGGTCACCGGCTCGGTGCCCCGGCGCACCGATTCCTCGGGCCGCAGCTGCGGCGTCGTCCGGCCGGGGCCCTGCGAGGTGTGCGGGAAGTCGTGGCGCTCGCCGCTCCGGCGACGGGCCCCGCCGCCGTGCTGCACGCTCGGTCTGCGATGTACGGACATGACGACCCCCGAACGGAGTCGATCGGTGGTGTTCCGTCGGTGCGCCTACCCGCGCCCGGCGCCGGTACACGTCGGCGGGTGCGCACCCGCGCTGTTCGAGCCGCAGCCGGACCGCCGGCCGTCGACCCGGCCGGAGGTCTCAGGGGGTGACTGCGTACTCGGTGAACCGGCCGCAGGCGTGGAATCCGAGACGGCGGTAGACCGGTTCCCCGTCCGATGACGCCTGCAGGACCGCGGTGCGGCAGCCCGCGTCGTGGGCCGTGCGCAGGGTGGCCAGGGTGATGGCTCCGCCGTACCCGCGGCGGCGGTCGGAGGCGAGGGTCGCGATGTTGTAGATCCCGGCGACACCCGCGAAGAGGACGACCTCGGCCGAGCAGACCGGTCGTCCGTCCGCGTAGCCGATGAGGTAGCGCGCCGGGCAGTCGGGGGCCAGGGCCCGCTCGGTCGCATCGGCGTGGAAGCGGCGGACGGTGGCGGCCGGCGGGTTCCGGTTCGCGGCCAGGACCATCGCGTAGTCGGCGAGTTGTGCGCGGAATCATCGCGGCGCCCGATGGATTCGGCCGCTGTTCAACGGGGCTTGGCCCGGCCGATGATCCACGACTGCTCCCGGTGCCTACCGTCGGGGCCCACACCACTTCCGGGAGCGAACATGCACGACATCCAGGCGACCGAGCACGAGTGCGGCTGCCCGCGGACCGCCGACCTCGACGGGGAGGGGACGGCCGCGGCCAGTCGGCGCCGATTCCTGCGCGGGGCCGGTCTGGTGGGCGCCGGGGTCGGTGCCGCCGGTCTCGGCCTGCTCGGTGCGGTGCCCGCGCAGGCGGCCGGGCCCGAGCAGGGCGGTGGGGCCGAGCAGGCCGGCGGGGCCGGGAAGAAGCCGAAGAAGGCCGGGGGGAAGGGGCGTTGGCAGCCGGACCCGGACGCCCGACAGTTCACCGTCGTGGTCATGCCGGACACCCAGTACCTGTTCGACCAGGACCGGATCCACCCGGCGCCGCTGGAGGCCTCGGTCCGCTACGTGCTGGACGGCGGGGTCAACCGGGAGGACGGGACGGACGACAACATCGTCTTCCTGTCCCATCTCGGGGACGTCACCGAGAACGGCCTGGCCGTCGAGTTCGCCGCCGTCACCAAGGTGTTCGGCCTGCTGGACGAAGCGGGCGCGGCCTACGGGGTGCTCGCCGGCAACCACGACGTCCGTTCCTCGACCGACGACCAGCGCGGCAGCACCCCGTACCTGGAGACCTTCACCAAGGCCAGGGCCGCCCGCACCGCCGGGTACCGCGGTTCCAGCCCGGACGGCTACAACACCTGCCACGTGTTCCGGGCGGCCGGCCGCGACTGGATGGTGCTCTCGCTGGACTGGCGGCTCTCCGACGTGGGCTTCGCCTGGGCGAACGGGGTGATCGCGGCCAACCCGAAGGTCCCGGTGATCCTGACCACCCACGACCTGGCGTACGCCGACGACAGCGGCCGCGCCGAGCTGTCCGACAACGGGAAGCGGCTCTGGGAACGGCTGGTCGACGGCAACGACCAGATCTTCCTGACCGTCAACGGGCACTACTGGCCGCCCGGCCGCACCGTGCTGAAGAACCGGGCCGGCCACGACGTGCACGTCCACATCACCAACTACCAGGACCGCTACTACGGCGGCGCGGCGATGATCCGGGCGTACCGCTTCGATCTCGACCGCAGCACCGTCGACGTGTCGACCTTCTCGCCGTGGATCCAGCAGATCGCGGCCGAGGAGCGCAACGCGCTGGCGGCACAGAACGTCGAGCTGACCTCGGACGTGGACCGCTTCTCGCTCGCGATCGACTTCGACCGCCGGTTCGCCGGCTTCGCGCCCGTCCCGCAGCGCCCGGCGCGCCGGGCGGGCGAGCTGCTGGTGCGCGACACGGTGGCCTACTGGCGGTTCGACGGCGGTGGCGGGGACGGCACGGCCGTCTCCCCGCAGCAGGTCGTCAAGGACCTGAGCGGGCAGGGCAACGACCTGCTCTGGCAGGGCGCCCCCGGCACGCCCGAGGGCGCGCTCAGCTGGTCCGCCGAGCACCACCCGGACCAGCCCGGCCACGGCAGTCTGCTGTTCAAGGGCACCCGCTCGCCGGTGCGCGGCGGCTACCTGCAGACCGTGCCCACCGCGCCGCTGAACCGGGAGACCTTCGAGCGCGGGTTCACCGTCGAGGCCTTCTTCAAGCTGCCCGCCGACTGGGACTCCGCGCAGAGCCGCTGGTCCGCCCTGCTCAGCCGGTGGGGGACGGCCGGTGAGGCGGGCAGGAGCGGGCCGGGGACGGACGCCGACGAGCCGGTCGCCACGCTCAGCGTCTCCGAGGCGCCGGCCCTCCAGTGGTGCGTCTACCCGATCAACCAGACCGGGGCGTCGACCTGTTGGGGTCACCAGCTGCCGCTGGACCGGTGGTGGCACGTCGCGGTGGTCAACGACGGGAAGCTCAGCCGGATGTACGTCGACGGCTGCGAGGTGGCGCGCAACCCGGCGACGCCCGCGGTCGGGCTGACCACCCTGGGGCGGCCGTGGATGCTGGGCGGGTACGCGTACGCGGGGGTGCTGGACAAGGTCTTCCACGGGTACGTCGGGGATGTTCGGATCGTGCGGCGGGCGCTGCGGGCGGGCGAGTTCATGACCGCCTGACCGCGCTCCACGGTGCTCGACCGCACCCCGTCGAAACCTCTCCGAAGTACGGACACCGCCGGGCTCCGATACGGGCCCGGCGGTGTCGTCTCCCGGTACGGCGCGGTACGGCGCGGTACGGCGCGGTACGGCGCGGTGCGGCAGGCGCCGGTGCGCGACAGCGGGGCCGGAGCCGTCAGCGGAGCAGGGTGGCCTCGACCCCGGCGAGGATCGCCGCCAGGCCCTGTTCGAAGCCCTCGTCGAAGTCCTGGAACATCACCCGGCCCGACGCGGCGGCCAGGGGGTGGGCGGCCAGGCGCTCGGCGCGGGCGTCCACGTCGTAGCCCTCCGCGCCGTCGAAGGGGTTGGGGCCCATCGCCTGCTCCTCGACGACGTAGCCGATGGTGAAGCTGTAGGCGGTCTGCCAGGCCCGGGTGGCGGCCGTCGGGGTGAAGCCGGCCTCGACCAGTACGCGCAGCGAGGCGTCCAGGCCGGCCGCGTAGCTGGTGTCGGTGAACCGGGCGCCGCTGTAGACCTTCGCGCCGTCGCGGTAGCGAAGCAGTTCGGCGCGCAGGGTGCGCATCGTCCTCAGGTAGCTCTCCCGCCAGTCGCTCGCAGGCGGGCCCTCCCCCGCCCGGCCGGTCATGCGGCGCATCATCTCGGTCGCCATCTCGTCGAGCAGCGCCTGCTTGTCCTTGAAGTGCCAGTACAGCGCGGGTGCCTTGACGTCGAGCCGGGTGGCGATGGCGCGCAGCGTCAGGCCGTCCAGGCCGGCCTCGTTCAGCAGGTTCAGCGCGGTGTCGACGACCTGGGCGCGGTCGAGCTTGGGGGTTCTCTGCGGGGTCACGGTTGACAGTTTAACGCCGTTAAGTGCAGGCTGTCGGCAACGGCTGCTTAACAACGTTAAGGAGGTTGCCGTGACGTCTCGCGGCATGCACACGGACGTCCTGGTCGTCGGCGCCGGGCCCACCGGACTCGCCCTGGCGCTGGACCTCGCCCGGCACGGCGTCGCCGCGCTCGTGGTCGAGCGCGGCGCGGAACTCTTCCCCGGCTCGCGCGGCAAGGGTCTCCAGCCGCGCACCCTGGAGGTGTTCGACGACTTCGGCGTGCTCGACCGGGTCCGCGCGGTGGCGGGGCACTACCCGCCCAACCTGATCTGGCAGGACGGCGAACCCCAGGGCGAGCACCGGATGTACGACCCGACCGAGCCCTCCGAGGCCGAGCCGTACACCGAGGCGCTGATGCTGCCCCAGTGGCGCACCCAGCAGGTGCTGTACGGGCGGCTGCGCGAGCTGGGCGGCGAGGTCGCGTTCGGCCGGGAGCTGGTCGGCCTGGCGCAGGACGAGGCGGGCGTGACCGCCGGGTTCGCCGCCGGCGGCCCGGTCCGGGCGCGGTACGTCGTCGCGGCGGACGGCGGGCGCTCGACGGTGCGGCGGCTGCTCGGCATCGGGATGACCGGGGAGACCGTCGACCCGGACCCGATGCTGGTCGCGGACGTCCGGATCGACGGCCTGGGCCGCGAGCACTGGCACGTGTTCCGGTCCGCCGAGGGGCTGCTGGCGATCTGCCCGCTCGGCGGCACCGAGGACTTCCAGCTGGTCGCCCAGTTCCCGGAGGGCACGGCCGTCGACCTCACCCTCGACGGACTGCGCGAGGTGGTCGCGGCCCGCTCCCACCTGACCGCCGAGCAGGTCACCGAACTGCGCTGGATCTCCGAGTTCCGCCCGCGCGCCGCACTCGCGGACCGCTTCCGCGCGGGCCGGGTGTTCCTCGCGGGCGACGCCGGGCACGTCCACTCGCCGGCCGGCGGGCAGGGTCTGAACACCAGCGTCCAGGACGCCTACAACCTGGGCTGGAAGCTGGCCGCGGTGCTGGCCGGACGAGCGGGGGAGGAACTGCTCGACAGCTACCAGGAGGAGCGCCGCAGCAACGCGGCGGCGATGCTGGAGCTGTCCACCCGGGTCCACCGCGGCGAGGAGCGCCGTGGCCGGGCGACCCGGCAACTCGGCCTCGGCTACCGGGAGTCCACGCTCTCGGTGGAGACCCGCCGGAACCTCCCGGCGGACGCGCTGCGGGCCGGCGACCGCGCCCCGGACGGCCGGCGGGGCGCGGTCCGGCTGTTCGACGCCTTCCGCGGGCCGCACTGGACGCTGCTCACCGTCGGCACGGACGCGCCGCTGCCCGCCGTCACCGCCCCAGTGGTCCGCATCCCGGCCTACGCGGCGTACGGCACCGGCGTCTTCCTGGTCCGGCCCGACGGCTTCGTCGGCTGGGCCGGTACGACGGCCGACGGCCTCGGGGAGTACGCGGGCCGGCAGGGGCTGCTCGCCTCCTGAGCGGGCGTCCGGAGCCGTTGGCCGGGCGTCGGTCCGGCCGGGTGTCGGTCGGCCCGGCTTCGGTCCGCCGGTGGGTGACCCCCGCCGCAACGGGAACGGGCGAACCCGTGGTCACCGCAACTGCGGCGCACGGCAGTTGCTCAGTCCGGCGGCTCGTGCGGGTCCGGCTCGTGGGCCGGCGCGGTCGTCTCGGACTCGGCGCCCTGCTGAGGCCTGTTCTCCTCCTCGTGCCCGGACCGCGGCGCGCTTTCGCCGGTCATCCGGGACTCGGGGGTCTCGACCGGGACCGGGGAGTCCCTGGGGACGGGTTCGTGCTGGTCGTTCACGGGATCCGACTCCTCTGCGGGGTGCGGTGGATGAGCGGACACCCGGTGGCCGCCCGGGGCGACCGCCGGGTGCCGGGTCAGTGCCTGCCCGCGTCCTTGACCTTCTCCGCGGCCTGCTTCAGGTCGCTCTTCACCTGCTCGGCCTTGCCCTTGAGCTCGGTCGAGCGGTCGCCGGTGGCCCGCCCGGCGGTCTCCTTGGCCTTGCCGCTCGCCTTCTCCGCCATGTTGTGCAGCTTCTTCTCGGTACCCACAGCGGGTGCCTCCTCTCGTCGACGGGGGCGAAGTCCGCCCCGGGCGGCGTCTGCCCCGGTCGGGAGCTTCCATGCGCGGCCCGGGGACTTCCGTGCGTGGCCGGGGTCTTCCGGGTCCCGATCCCGCGCGGGGAAGCCCGGCGGTTCGCCGGCGCGGCGGTGCTACCGGGCGGCGCCGGCCTCGGCGGCGGCCTTCAGGTCGTGCAGCCAGCCTTCGAGGCCCTGGCGGAGGATGTCGGTGGCGGCGGGGACGTTGGCGTCGACCTGGGGGCCGGTGTGGGTCTCCTCGGTGCGCACCAGGACGCCGCCGGGCACCTCGGTGACGTTCCACACGTGCACGCCGTCGATCCGCAGGCCGGTCGCGACCGCCGGGCCGGTCCAGCGGATGCAGGAGCCGGGCCGCAGCTGCCGGACGGTGGAGGTGATCTCCAGGACGGGGTCGGTCGAGGCGGGGTTCGGGGGCAGCGGGGTGGTCCAGTGGAACACCGAACCCGGGCGCAGCGGGCCGCCGTCGAGGCGCTCGGCGCTCTGCACCGGGGCCTGCCAGTCGGGCCAGTGCTCCACGTCGGTCTGGAGCCGCCAGACGGTCCGCAGCGGCGCGTGGATCACGGTCCCGGTCCGGTAGCGGACCCGGGCGTCGGGGTCGACGCCCGCCCCGCGGCAGGTGAGCGAGGAGCCGGGGCGGTGGGCGGTGGCGGCCCCGGCCGGTGCGGCGACGGCGCCGAGCAGGCCGAGGGCGAGCGGGACGGTCAGCAGGGCGCTGCGGATGCCGGTGGTGCGGGTGCCGGTGCTGCGGGTGGCGGACATGGAACTCCCCATTCACTGGTCGGCCGTCGGGAACGGCACGGTCGCCGCGTGCTAGATGCTCACGCCTTCGTTAGAAGTTGTAACTCCCCGAGCCCTGAGAGGTCAACAGGTTCCGTGATACCTTCTAACGGAAGCGTGAGCATGTAGTCGGTCGACTCGGGGAGCGGGGCGAAGCATGGCCGGGACGGGTACGGACACCCCGCGCGAGCGCTACCGGGCCCAGGTGCGCGAGGAGATCAAGGCGCACGCCTGGGACCAGATCGCCACGGCCGGCGCCTCGGCGCTCTCCGTCAACGCGATCGCCAAGCGGATGGGCCTGAGCGGCCCGGCGCTCTACCGCTACTTCGCCGGCCGCGACGAGCTGATCACCGAACTCGTCCGGGACGCGTACCGCAGCCTCGCCGACACCCTCGGTGCGGCCGCCGCCGACGGCGCCGACCTGGCCGGGCTCGCCCACGTCCTGCGCGAGTGGGCGCTGGCCGACCCCCAGCGGTACTTCCTGATCTACGGCACCCCCGTGCCCGGCTACCGCGCACCGGAGGACACCACCGCCATCGCCGACGAGGTGATGCGGACGCTGGTCGACGCGTGCGCGGCGCTCGCCCCGGCCGGGTCGGAGACCCCGCAGGCACCGTTCGCCACCCACCTGCTGGGCCACCGGGGCTGGGCGGGCGATCAGCCGGCCCCGCCCGAGGTGCTGCACCGCTTCCTGGCCTTCTGGACCCGCCTGCACGGCGTGCTGTCGCTGGAGCTCGCCGGGCACTTCACCGGTATGGGCTTCCGGTCCGCACTGCTCTTCGAGGCCGAGCTGGAAGGCCTGCTGGCACCGCACTTCTGACCGCCCGCGGTTCCGCCCCGACCGGCATCGGCGGTACCGCGCCGAGGTCTCGGGCCTGCCCGGCGTGCGGCTGGGAAAGCGGTGGCGCGTCGGGGTCCGGAAGTGGCTCCGGCGGAGGGAACGGCGGGATCGGCGGCGGCGCGGGATCGGGCTCGCCCGGCCGAGGCGCGGGGTCGGGGCCGGGGCCGGGGGTCGGCCGGGTGTCCGGATCCGGGGGCATCGGGACGGTCATCGGGGCACCTCCTGGGGTGGCGCGCGCCGCTCAGCGGCCGAGCGCGTGCGCCAGCCGGCTCTTGTTCATCGTGGAGCGGCCCTTGATGCCGCGCTGCCTGGCCTCGTTGTACGGCTGGTCGTAGGTCGGGCCCCGGGCGCCCCGGTGCGAGCGCTGTCCGCCGCGCCGGCCGGAGGACATGTCGTGGGTCGAACTCCGGCCGGCGGTCCTCGACTCGCCGTGCCTGGCGCGCTCCTTGTTCACCGTCCGGGCGGCGATCTCCTCGGCCCGCTTCTCGCTCTCACTCCGGTCGAGCGCCCTGTCCTCGATGTGCTCGTACTGGCGCTCCCGCTCGGGGCTGGATCCTCGGGGCCTGGTCGGAGCCTCCGTTCCTCGCTCGGGGTCGTCGCGCCGCCGCGTGTACCCGCGAACGCCGCCGCGAATCCGCCGGTCGGGGCGGTGCGCGGGCCCGTCCGGGAGCCCGGCGGCCGGTCGGCCCCGCCCCCGAGGTCGGCACGCGCGGGGCGACGGGGCGTGTACGGCGGGTCGTGCTCCGGTCCGTACGGGTGTGCCGGGTGTGGCGCGTTCGCCGCAGCGTCACTCCGGGTAGTTGAACGGCTGCACGTTGTTGACGGAGGGGGTGGGGTCAGGGAGTCGCGATGACGGAACACGAGCAGCTCGGCGCGCCCGCCGGCCCGGAAGGGCGGCCCACCCGGCCCGAACGGGTGCCGCCGCAGACCCCCGCGCCCGGACGGCGCGAGACGAGCGCCCGGTCCGGACCGGACGGCGACGGCACCGCGGCCCCCTGGCCCGACATGATGCTGCCGCTGCTGCGCACCCCGACGGCCGATCGGCAGCCAGGGCCGGAGGGGGCCGGCGCGGAGCCGCCGGCGGGTGTCGAACCGGCGCAGGTGCTGGACCTCGCGCTGCTGGTCGGCGAGCTGCTGCTGGCCAGCGGCGAGGCCGCGGAGGACGTCGAGGCGGCCATGCTCGCGGTTGCGCACGCCTACCGGCTCCAGCCGTGCGACCCGCAGGTCACCTTCACCCGGGTGGCGATCTCGTACCAGCCCGGCCCGTCGGAGCCCTCGCTGACGGCCGAGTGCTCGGTCCGCCGCCCGGCGGTCGACTACGCGCGGCTGGCGGCCGTGTTCCGGCTGGTCATCGAGATCACCGTGGGCGGGATGGCCGTCCGGGAGGCGCACGGCCGGCTGGTGGCGGCCCGCCGGCACAGCCGCCGCTACTCGGGCCGGCTGTTCGTGCTCTGCTGCGGGGGGATGGCCGGGGCCGCCACCCTGCTGATCGGCGGCCGGGCCGACGCCCGGGCCTGGCTGGTGTTCGCCAGCGCCGTCGTCGCCGCGCTGGCGGGCGAGCGGCTCTCGGCGCTGGTGGCGCGCCACGACCTCCCGGCCTTCTACCAGTTCGTGGTGGCGGCGGTGCCCGCCGCCGTGATCGGCATCCTGCTGTCGTTCAACGGGCTGCACCTGCGTGGATCGGTGGTGATCACCGGGGGGCTGTACGCGGTGCTGCCGGGGTGGCCCATGGTGGCGGCGGCCCAGGACGGCCTGGCGGGTTTCTACCTCACCGCCGCCGCCCGGCTGCTCGAAGCGCTGTACCTGATGGCCGGGGTGGTGATCGGGGTGATGACGGTGCTCTACGTCGGCGTCAACAACGGCGCCGACCTGGCCGCCCAGGACGTCCCGACCGGGGCGGTGAACCCGCCGTTGCAGCTCGCCGCCGCGGTGCTCCTGACCCTGGCGTTCGCGGTGCTGCTGAACACCGAGCCGGGCACCCTGCCGGCGGTTCTGCTGAACAGCGCGGCCGGCTGGACCACGTACGGGGTGCTGGTGAACGCGGGCGGCGAGCCGATCCTGGCCACCGGCCTGGCGGCGGGGCTGGTGGGACTGTCCGGCCAGCTCATGGCGCGCTGCCGGGGCAGCTCGGCGCTGCCGCACATCACCGCCGCGCTGGGGCCGCTGCTGCCCGGCTCGGTGCTGTACTTCGGGATGCTCGCCTTCGTGCGGGGCGAGCCCGAGGTCGGGCTGAGCGGCATCGGGCGGGCCGGCGCGATGGCGATGGCCCTCGCCATCGGCGTCAACCTGGGCCGCGAGCTGGCCCGGCTCTTCCTGCCCGCGCCCCGGATGGCCGCGCCGCCCCGTCGCCGGCGCGGCCGCCACCGGCGCTGAGAGGGAATGACGGGCCGGTTGTTTGCCCGGGCGGCGGCGCGGTACACGCGTGGGGTGTGGAGCCGGGCCGGGCGGGACCGGCCCGCTCCCCGGGGAAGGCCCAGGCCGGTTCGAGCCGGCGCGAGGCCGTCCCCGCCGTCGGCCATCCGTCAACCTTGGAGACCCTCGTGATAGTCCTCGGTGTCATCCTGCTCATCGTCGGCTTCGTCACCGGCATCTCGATCCTGTGGACCATCGGCATCGTGCTGGTCGCGATCGGTCTGGTCCTGTTGGTCGCCGGGGCACTCGGGCACGCTGTCGGCGGCCGCCGGCACTACTACTGACCCGGGCTGACCCCTGCTCAGTGCCGTGCGCCGGCCGCCCGACGCACCGGACCGCCCCGCTCAGGGGCGGTCCTCGTGCAGTCCGCAGAGCCAGGCCAGGGCCCGGTGGACGCCGAGTACGTAGCTGTGGTCCGACCCCTGGGCGCGGACCCGGTGGAGGTGGACGGCGGCGGCCTGGCACTCGGCCAGCAGCTGGGCGTGGCACGGACCGGTGGCGCCGGCCGTCGCGGCGGCCGTGGCCGCGGCGGTGACCGGGGCCGCGACCTGGGCGCCGGCGGCCCACCGGTAGGCGCCGAGCACGCCGTGCTCGAAGCCGGTCCAGGGCCGCGGGTGCCGGTTGACCTTGTCGATCGCGGCGAACACCTCGTCCAGCGGGCGCACTCCCACGCCCGGGACGGTCTCGTCACTGGTCATGTCCGCAACCTACGTCCGCCCGCCACGGCCCGCCCCCGGGGACCACGGCCCGCTACGGCGCCGCAGCCCCGCGCCACCCGAGCGGCGGAGGCGACCGCCCGGCCGGACCCGGGCCCGGCCGGGCGGCGGGGCCGGGACGGGTAGGCTGACCAGGACGTGTCCGGTCGGAGAGGTGGCCGGGCCGGAGGAACGGTGCGGGCCGGCGGCCCGCTGGTGGAGACCCCTGATGACTCGTCGTTTTGACTGCTCGAACCCGTCCGAGCGCGCGGCCGGGCTGCGCGAGGCCGTGGCCGCGGTGCGCCGCGGTGAGCTGGTCGTGCTGCCCACGGACACCGTGTACGGCGTGGGCGCCGACGCCTTCGCGCCGGAGGCGGTCGACCGCCTGCTGCGGGCCAAGGGCCGGGGCCGGAACATGCCCTCGCCGGTGCTGGTCGGCTCCCCGGAGGCGCTGGACGGGCTGGTCGAGGTGACGGAGCGCGCCCGGCAGCTGGTCAAGGAGTTCTGGCCGGGCGGGCTGACCGTGGTCGCCCGCCACCTGGAGTCGGTCGAGCTGGACCTCGGCGAGACCAACGGGACGGTCGCGGTGCGGATGCCCGCGCACCCGGTCGCCATCGAACTGCTCAACGCCACCGGGCCGTTGGCCGTCTCCAGCGCGAACCTGACCGGGCACGACTCGCCGCAGGACTGTGACGCCGCCCAGGGCATGCTCGGCGACTCGGTGGCCGTCTACCTCGACGGGGGCCCGACCGCGGCCGCCGTGCCCTCCTCGATCGTGGACGTCACCGGCGAGGTGCCGGTCCTGCTGCGGGCGGGCGCGCTCGGCGCCGAGCGGCTGCGCGAGGTGGTCCCCGACCTGCGGGAGCGCTGAGCCCGAAGCCCCGGACGGCGCCGCGCCCGGTCGAAGGGCCGTACCGCGTGGCGCCCCGGCGGCCGGGGCCGCCGCCGCTAGGGTCGGCGATGGCGTGCGAGGGCGGGCCCTCCGCCGGGACGGGGAGGGGGTCGGCGCCGCGACCGGGGGCGTCACCGGCTCCGCTGCGGAGGTTCCATGAGCGCTTCGTCCACTGCGCCGCCCCGGGCGCAGGACCGCACCCGGGCGCGGGTCCGGCAGGGCAGCACGCTGCTGCGCTGGCTGTTCACCACGGACCACAAGGTCATCGGGAACCTCTACCTGGCGACGGCCTTCGGCTTCTTCCTGGTCGGAGGCGTGCTCGCGCTGCTGATGCGGGCCCAGCTGATGGGGCCGGACACCGGGCTGCTGTCGAACGAGCGGTACAACCAGCTGTTCACCATGCACGGCACGATCATGCTGCTGCTGTTCGCCACCCCGACCTTCGCCGGGTTCGCCAACGCGATCATGCCGCTGCAGATCGGCTCGCCGGACGTCGCCTTCCCCCGGCTGAACGCCTTCACCTACTGGGCCTTCCTGCTGGGCGGGCTGATGGTACTGAGCGGCTTCCTCACCACCGGGGGCGCGCCCTCGTTCGGCTGGTTCGCGTACGCGCCGCTGAACGGGCCGCTGTTCTCGCCCGGGGCGGGCGGGGACCTGTGGGCGCTCGGCCTGGTGGTGGCGGGCCTCGGCACCATCCTCGGGTCGGTCAACTTCATCACCACCATCACCTGCCTGCGGGCGCCGGGCATGACGCTGTTCCGGATGCCGATCTTCACCTGGAACGTGCTGTTCACCTCCGTCATGGTGCTGCTGGCCTTCCCGGTGCTGACCGCCGCACTGCTCTGCCTGGAGGCGGACCGCAAGTTCGGCGCGCACGCCTTCGACGCGGCGAACGGCGGGGCGCTGCTGTGGCAGCACCTGTTCTGGTTCTTCGGCCACCCGGAGGTGTACATCGTCGCGGTGCCGTTCTTCGGCATCATCAGCGAGATCATCCCGGTGTTCAGCCGCAAGCCGCTGTTCGGCTACTACGGCATGATCGGCGCGACCATCGCCATCACCGCACTGTCCATGTCGGTGTGGGCCCACCACATGTTCGCCACCGGCCAGGTGCTGCTGCCGTTCTTCTCGATGATGTCCTTCCTGATCGCGGTGCCCACCGGGGTGAAGTTCTTCAACTGGGTCGGGACGATGTGGAACGGCTCGCTGTCCTTCGAGACCCCGATGCTCTGGTCGATCGGCTTCCTGGTGACCTTCCTGTTCGGCGGGCTGAGCGGGGTGCTGCTGGCCGCGCCGCCGATCGACTTCCACGTCACCGACAGCTACTTCGTGGTGGCCCACCTGCACTACGTACTGTTCGGGACGGTCGTCTTCGCCACCTTCGGGGGCTTCTACTTCTGGTGGCCGAAGCTCACCGGGAAGATGCTCGACGAGCGGCTGGGCAAGGTCCACTTCTGGATGCTGTTCACGGGGTTCCAGACCACCTTCCTGGTGATGCACTGGCTCGGCGCCCAGGGGATGCCGCGCCGCTACGCGAGCTACCTGGCGGTGGACGACTTCACGGCCCTGAACGTCTGCGCCTCGATCGGCTCGTTCCTGCTCGGGATCTCCAACCTGCCGTTCTTCTCCAACGTCTGGCGGACCACCAGGTACGGCGAGAAGGTCGCCGAGGACGATCCGTGGGGCTGGGGCCGGTCGCTGGAGTGGGCCACCTCCTGCCCGCCGCCGTCGCACAACTTCCACGCGCTGCCCCGGATCCGCTCCGAGTCGCCGGCCTTCGACCTGCACCATCCTGAGGTGCCGTCGGAGGAGCCGTCGAGCGGCAACGCCGGTGTGCCGCACGGCCGTTCAGGTGGGCCGGGGAGCGGACGAGGGAGCGGGCGGTGAAGGCGGAGGGATGGCTGTTCGCCGTCATGACGGCGTTCTTCGCGGTGACCGGGCTGGTCTACGGCTTCTGGGCCCGGGAGCCGGCCGGCAAGGCGATCCTGGCAGTGGCGTTCATGATGTCCGGCCTGGTCGCGCTGTTCTGGTTCGTCCAGCACCGGCGGCTGGGCGGCGGCCGGGCGCAGGACCGCAAGGAGGCCGAGATCGCCGAGGCCGCCGGGCCGGTGGGGTTCTTCCCGGCCCGCAGCGGCTGTCCGGTCCTCGCGGCGGTCGGTGTGACGGTCTTCGCCCTGGGACTGGTCTTCGCCCGGTGGCTGATCGTGGTCGGCGCCCTGGTGCTCGGGTTCGCCGTCGCCGGCTTCATCTTCCAGTACCGCGACCACGACGCGGGCTGAACCGGCGCAGCAGCCGCCGGAGCGGGCCGCCCGGGGCGGGTTCGAGCGCCCGGAGGGCCGGGGCGGCGGGGTGGGCCGGGGCGGTGAGGACGGCCGCCGTCCGCTCCGACTCCCGCTCGGTGGAGGGGAGTTCGACCCGGTCGCGGTGGAACCAGGAGCTCGCCGCGGCCCGTACCCGCTCGTGCCGCGGCGCCCCTTGTAGGGCCGTGACCGGATCCGCCGCGGAGCGCGCCAGCAGCACGTACCGCTCGGCCTCGGGGACCGGGCGGCGGTGGCCGGAGAAACCGCCGTCGTGCGACTGGTCGATCCGGCCGGTCTCGTCGCCGTCCAGCAGCCGGGAGCGGTCCCGGGCCTGCAGGGCCAGGCAGAGGCGCCGGGTGAGCACGAAGACCACCGGCGGCAGCACCACCAGGGCCGTCCGCAGCACCACGGTGAGCGCGTTCACGGAGAGCTCGAAGGCGTACGCGATGACGTCGTTGCCGCCGGCGATCAGCAGCACCGCGTAGACGGTGATCCCGGCGGTGCCCAGCGCGGTGCGGGTGGGCCGGTTGCGCGGGCGGTCGCACAGGTGGTGCTCGCCGGTCCCGGGGTCGAGCCACCGTTCGACGAAGGGATAGGCGTACAGCGCCGCGAACAGCAGACCGGGCACCACCAGGGCGGGCAGGAACACGTTCCACGACACGGTGTGCCCGAGCAGCCTGGTCTCGGTGGCCGGCATCAGGCGCAGCGCCCCCTCGATGAAGCCGATGTACCAGTCCGGCTGCGCGCCCGTGCCGACCACGTCGGGGCGGTAGGAGCCGTACCGCCAGATCGGGTTGACCTCGGCGAGGAAGGCCGACAGCGCCATCACGCCGCCCACCGCGAACATCAGGCCCACCGTGCGGGTGAGGAACTGGGGGAAGAACGGCATCCCCACCACGTTGCGGTTGGTGCGGCCGGGGGCGGCCCAGTGGGTGTGCTTCAGCACCACCACCAGCGTCAGGTGCGCCCCGAGCAGGGCCAGCAGCAGGCCCGGGACCAGGAGGACGTGCACGGTGAACAGCCGGGGGATGACCTCGTGACCGGGGAACTCGCCGCCGAAGGCGAACAGGGTGAGGTAGCTGCCGACCAGCGGCACCGACAGCAGGACGCCCTCGGCGATCCGCAGGCCGGTGCCGGAGAGGGTGTCGTCCGGCAGCGAGTAGCCGGAGAACCCCTCCAGCAGCGCGAGGTTGAACAGCGTCACCCCGATCACCCAGTTGAGCTCGCGCGGGCGGCGGAACGCCCCGGTGAAGAACACCCGCAGCAGGTGCACACCGATCGCGGAGGCGAACAGCAGCGCCGACCAGTGGTGGATCTGACGGATCATCAACCCGCCCCGCACCTCGAAGCTGATCCGCAGGGTGGACGCGTACGCCTCGGACACCCGGACGCCGTCGAGCGGCAGGTAGGCACCCCGGTAGACGACCTCGTTCATGCTCGGCTGGAAGAAGAACGTCAGGTAGACGCCGGTCAGCAGCAGCACCACGAAGCTGTACAGCGCGAGTTCGCCGAGCAGGAAGGACCAGTGGTCCGGGAAGACCTTGCGCAGCAGCTCCCGGCCCGCCTCCGTGACCGGCAGCCGTGCGTCCAGGCGGGTCGCGACGCGCTCGCCGGCGGACGGCTCGCGCCCGTTCGAAGCCCTGGTTTCGTCCACGGCAGGAACCTAGTGGGCCGCGCGGCGCACGGGGCGGCCGAGCGTCGCGGATGTCGCGGTGGGCGGAGGCAGAGCACTCCAACGGCGGAACGGGCATCGGGTGCCCGGGCGTCCGCATCGAACGAGCCTCCGGTGGCGGTGGCGGTGGCGGTGGCGGTGGCGGTGGCGGCGGTCCCGGGCGGGCCGGCGACCCTGCCCGGCGCCTGCCCGGCGCACCGCGGCGCGGCCGGCGGGCACGGAATCCGCACAACACGCTTGCGCTGCCGGGCGGTTCGACCGGTGCGGCCGCGGAGGTGGCGCGGGTCGGCCGCCCGGGGCATGATCACGGGATGACGACGATCAGGACCCGGCGGGGGCGCCTCGGCATACCGGCACTGGCGGCGCTCGCCGTGCTGGCGGCGGGGTGCGGGACGAAGCATGTGGACACCGCCCAGGACACCGGCGCCGCCACGCCGACGACGGCCGCGCCCACCGCCGCGCCCACGGCCCAGGGCGGGCCGGTCGACTTCCCCTGCCCCGGCGAGACCCCGACCCCGACCCCGACACCCACCCGTACGGGGAGCCCCACCGCCGCGCCCGCGCCACCGCTCGACCACTACGCCGAGAACCACGGCTTCAAGGCGCCCCTCCAACTGCGCGGCCGGAGCCGCTGCGACGGACTGGCGGCCGTCCAGCGCGTCAAGGAGGCGCTCGAACCGCTGCGCACGGCCAACGACTACACCCCGGAGAGCGCCCGCCTCCGGCTCACCGGCCTCGGCTACCCGGCGGACAAGGTGCGGGTGCAGGGCATCGGGCGGACCACGGTCGGCTTCACCGTCGAGGCCACCGGGATGTGCCTGACCGGGACGATGATCCCCGACTCCACCAGGGCGGAGGCGTTCGCCGGCTACCCGGACGGCCGCGGCTGCGAGGAACCCCGGGGCGGACACTGACGCCCACCGGGCGCGCACCGCACGGCAGTTGACGCCGGGTGGTTGCGGCGAACCGTGCGGGAAAGGATCATGGCCGGCATGGTGCGACCGAGGAACGTCGTCGACTGCGGGTCCTTCGCGCTGCGGCGCTGGCAGGGACAACGGGACTTCGCGGCGGCCTTCACGCTGATCGAGGAGTCCCTAGCGCACCTGCGGCCCTGGGAGCCGTGGGTGGCCCGGCACGACGAGGAGCACACCCGCGCCCTGCTCACCCGGTGCGACACCTGGTGGGCGAGCGGCGAGGTGTACACCTACGCGATCACCGAGGACGGCGCCCCGGTCGGCATGTGCCAGGCCGTCCGCGCGGACGGGCCCGGCAGCCGGCGCGTCGGCTACTGGCTGCACCCGGCCGCCACCGGCCGGGGCCTCGCCACCCGGGCGGTGGCGGCCCTGGCCGAGGAGATGTTCGCCCTGCCGGAGGTGGACCACCTGGAGATCGTGCACGACCGGGCCAACACCGCCAGTGCCGCCGTCCCGCGCCGCCTGGGCTTCACCGAACTCCGGCGGGAGCCGGCCGCGCTGCCGCTGGCCCCGGCCGGCAGCGGGACCGCCGTGGTCTGGCGGCTGAACCGCCCCCAGGACGCCACCGGAGCGTGAGTCGGCGCTCGGGGGGTGCTGCCCGGGGCCGGCTCACCGAGCCGCGGTGCTCAGCCGACCGGCCCCGTCGTCGCGTGCGGCGCTACCGCCGGTTCGAGCAGCGACAGCGTCCGCTGCTGTGCGTCGAGGCCGACACGGATGCCGACCGGCATCGGCAGATTCGGGCCGGCATGCCCGAAATCGACGTTGCCCAGGACCGGGATGTCACGGTCCCCGAGGACGTCGAGGACGATCTCGCGCAGCGTCGGGGACGCGCCGGGTTCGAGTCCGCCGATCTCGCGCGGAACGCCCACGACCATGCCGGCGATCCGATCGAGGATGCCGCTGTGTCGCAGCACCTGCAGATAGCTCCACACGTACGACGCCAGGCCGCCCATCTCCTCCCAGAACAGCACCGCACCGTCGAACCGTTCGAGCGGCAGCGCGAAAGGCGTCGCCTGCGCCAGCACGATGCGATTGATCAGCCCGCCGATCAGCCGCCCTTCGGCGCGACCGGGACGCCAGCACTCCCACGACGGGCTCGCGGGCAGCGCACCGATCGCCTCGGTGCCGGTCAGCAACCCGGAGTAGAGCTTCTCGAGTTCCGCCCGGCGCGCCGCGGACACGGACTGCCAGTGGCCGCCGAAGCCCGGGACGGCCATGTCGGCGTGGAACCCGACCAGCCCCGTGCGCGCGTGGAGCACCAGATGCAGCAGCGAGATGTCGCTGTAGCCGAGGATCGGCTTGGGGTCGGCCCTGACCGCCTCGACGTCGATCAGGTCGAGGTAGCCGAGCGCCGTCTGGCCGCCGTCACTCGCGACGATCGCGCGCACCTCGGGATCACGCAGAAGACCGTTGAGCTCCCCGGCGATCTCCGCCGGCGTGGCCGCGCTCCACCAACGGCGGCGTCCCGCTTCGAGGAGCGGAGCCCGACGCACGCGGAATCCCATCCGTTCGAGCACGACCACCGTCCGCTCGACGTTGGGCTCGTAAGCGGCCGGCAGGGGACCGGACAGCGATGCGATGACCACGAGATCTCCGGGCCCCAGGGCACGCGGTCGAAGCAGTTGCGGCAGTGCGGAACCAGTCATGGCGGCAGTGTCTCCGGTGCCACGGGCAGGTGCACGCGATTTTGCCGAGCTTCTAGCCGAAGCGGGGCACCGCCGCAAGGACGACCTCCGACAAGTGGAGGCCGCATCTTCCGTGACGGCATGGCAAAGGCGGCGCCCCCCGGCGCGGATAGGCTCCGGACGACCGACACCTTGATCACGATCTCCGGATCGGAGAGGGCGCCAGCACGTGAGCATCCAGCAGATCACCCCCAAGCAGCGGGGCTACCTGATCGTCAACTCCCACCCGGCCGGCAGCGCGGCGACCGTCGACCGCCAGTGGCAGCGCATCGCGCCCGCGGCACCGACCGGCCGGTCCCCGGTCGCCCTGGTCCTCGGTGCCAGCGCCGGATACGGCCAGGCGCTGCTGCTCGCCGGGCTGCGCCGCCAGGGCATCCGCGGCATCGGCGTCGGCTACGAGGCCGCCGCCACCGAGCGGCGCACCGCCACCGCCGGCTGGTACCGCACCGCCGCGACCTCGGCCCTGGCCGAGCGGAGCGGGGGAGACTTCACCTTCGTCAACGCCGACGCCTACGCGGACGCCACCCGCGCCGAGGTGCTCAAGCTCCTCGCCGAGCGCTACGGCCCGGTCGACTACCTCGTCTACTCGCTCGCCTCGCCCCGGCGGACCGACCCGGCCACCGGCGAGGTCCACCACTCGGTGATCAAGCCCCTCGGCTCGCCGTACACCTCGCCGTCCCTGCTCTTCGAGGACGGCGCCCCGCGGATCGGCACCGTCGAGCTCACCCCGGCCGACGAGGCCGAGCGGGCGGCGACCGTCAAGGTGATGGGCGGCGAGGACTGGCGGCTGTGGGTGCGGGCGCTGGCCGACGAGGACCTGCTCGGCCCCGGCTTCACCACCGTGGCCCTGTCCTACGTCGGCTCCGAGATCACCGCGCCGGTCTACCGGCAGGGCACGATCGGCGCCGCCAAGGAGCACCTGGAGACCACCGCCCGTCAGCTGCAGACCGAACTGCTCGCCGACCGCGGCCGGGCGTTCACCGTCGTCGCCGGTGCGGCCGTCACCCAGGCGTCCACCGCCATCCCCTCCATCGCCCTCTACACCTCGCTGCTGCGCGTCGTCCTCGGCGAGGACGGCTGGCGCACCACCGACGACCAGGCCGTGGACCTGTGGGAGCAGCTGACCGGCGCGAAGGAGCTCACCCTGGACGGGCAGGGCCGCATCCGCCTGGACGGCTGGGAGCTCGACCCCGCCGTGCAGGACCGGGTGCGGGAGCTGTGGGCCGACCCGGCGGGCGCGCTGGCCGCCCAGCCGGACGGCGCCGCCTGGTTCTACAACCAGTTCCGCCAGCTGTACGGCTGGGACGTCCCCGGCGTCGACTACACCACCGGCGTCGAGACCTCGGTGCCCTGGCCCGAGTGACCCGACGGTGCGTCCACGGCGGCCCTGATGTGCTCCGGCAGCTGCCCGTAGGCGACGGGTTCGCCGCACAGCCGCCGTACGGAGGCCAGCCCCAGGCCGGCCTGCCCGGTGGCCTCCACGAGGGCGCGGGGCGCGACGTAGAAGTCCCACTGGCCGATGTCCAGCGGGTCGTAGTCGTCGTGGGTGCGCGCGGTGTGGAGGGCGAAGACGTAGACGTCGGCGTTGTAGGACTGCTCCGCCGCGTCTCCGTCCTCGGGCGACCAGGTGCGGCCGCGCAGCCGGGAGAAGCGGATCTCCGACAGCCGGCGCTGACCCCAGGCCTGGAGGTAGGCGCTCGTCTTCACCTCGATCCTGAGCCCGTCCGGCGCCAGGACGTCGAAGCTCTCCCACTCCGCGTTGCGCCGGACCGCGCCCACCGCCCGGTGGACCAGGAACTCGGCCAACAGGCCCCGGGTGGTGTTCGTCCGGAGGTCGGGGATCGCGTAGCGCCAGAACTCCAGCACCGTCCCGGCGTCCGCCCCCCGGAAGGCCTCGCCGCCCTGGAACGGTGTCGGCTCGGGCGGGGTGTGCCAGTCGGCGGGCGCGGCGGGGTCGGAAGTCATCGCGCCAGCCTGCCACCCGCCGGGCCGGGGGTGCTTGCCCGGGCCGGGGCGTGTCGGCGGCGGTGGATCAGCCGGGTTCCTCCAGGAGCAGTTCCAGCAGCGGCAGTGCCGCCTCCAGCGCACGGCACTGTTCGGGCGTGAGCCGGGAGCTGCGCCGGGCCAGCAGGGCGGTGCGCTCGCGGCGGATCCGGGAGAGGGTCTCCAGCCCGAGCGGGGTGGGGGCGAGCAGCTGGGAGCGTCCGTCCTGCGGGTCGGGGCTCTTGGCGACCAGGCCGTCGGCGACCAGCGGGGCGACGGTGCGGACCATGGACGGGACCGCCACGCCCTCGCGGGCGGCGAGTTCGCCGAGCCGCAGCGGACCGTGCTGCTCCACCCGGGCCAGGGCGGAGAGCTGGGCGGCGGTGAGGTCCTGGTCCCCGGAGGCACGGACCAGCTGGCGGTTGAGCCGGCCTATCGCCAGGCGGAGCCGGACCACGGACTCGGCGGAGAGCCCGTCACCGTCGGCGCTCACGGTCCGTGCTCCTTCGTCGGCGCCTGCGGAGCGGTGTCCGGTGGCTCCGCCGCCGCTCGCGGCCCGGCGGCCGTCGCCCTGCAGGCCGTCGCCCCGGCGGCGGGAGCCGGGGAAGCAGTCGTTGCGGAAGCAGGCGCCGCGGAAGCGGGCCGGGGCCGCCCGCGGACCAGCGAGGCGGCCGCGGCGACCAGCGACATCGCGATCGCCAGCCAGAACACCACCACCAGTCCGTCGTGGAAGGGCCCCGAGATCAGCTGCGGGAAGAACTCCCGGCCGGTCAGCGTCCGGACGTTGTCCGGCGGCAGCTGGCCGAGCACGTGCGGGCCCAGGAGCTGCTGGATCGGGTTGTAGCCGAGGAAGGCCGCGAACAGGGTGCCCACCGGCGGCAGCGACGCGATGCTGCGGGCGTCGGCGGCGGGCACGCCCTGGGCGGTCAGTCCGGCGGTGAGGGTGTGCGGCAGCGAACCGGCCAGACCGGCCACCATCAGGGAGAAGAAGACGCCGATCGACAGCACCATGCCGGCGTTCTGGAAGGTGGCCCGCATGCCGGAGGCGGCGCCGCGGGCCGCGGCCGGCACGCTCGACATGATCAGCGAGGTGTTGGGGGCGGCGAACAGTCCTCCGCCCAGGCCGTTGAGGAACACCAGCAGGGCGAACCACGGGTAGCCGAAGTCGGTGGGCAGCAGGAGCAGCCCGGCGAAGGAGAACGCCATCACCACCAGCCCGCCGGCGGCGAAGAGCCGGGCCCCGGCGCGGTCCGACAGGTAGCCGGCGATCGGTCCGGCGGCCAGAAAGCCGACGGTCAGCGGGACGAGGTAGATGCCGGCCCACAGCGGGGTGTCGGCGTAGTCGTAGCCGTGCAGCGGCAGCCAGATGCCCTGGAGCCAGATGATCAGCATGAACTGCAGCCCGCCGCGGGCGATCGAGCCCAGCAGGGTGGCCGCGTTGCCGCCCGTGAAGATCGGGTCGCGGAAGAGCGAGAGCGGGAACATCGGCTCGGCGGTCCGGGACTCGACCAGGCAGAAGACGGCCAGCAGCGCCACCCCGCCGAACAGCCCGGCCAGCACCCAGGGGCTGGTCCAGCCCATGGTGTGGCCGCCGTACGGCTGGATGCCGTAGGTGATGGCGGCGAGCAGGGCGGTCAGGCCGACGGCGAAGGTGACGTTGCCCCACCAGTCGATCCGGGCGGGCCTGCGCACGCCGGTGTCGCGCAGCGACCGGTAGGCCCAGACCGTGCCGAGCAGGCCGATCGGCACATTGACCCAGAAGATCGAGCGCCAGTTCCACTCGGCCAGCAGCCCGCCGAGGACCAGGCCGATGAAGGATCCGGCGATGCCCGCGACGATGTTGACGCCGAGCGCGGTGCCGCGCCGGTCGGCCGGGAAGGCGTCGGTGATGATCGCGGCCGAGTTGGCCATCAGCATGGAGCCGCCGACCGCCTGCACCACCCGCCAGCCGATCAGCCAGAGCGCGCCCGCCCCGCCGTGCAGCGGATCGAGGGAGAGCGCCACCGAGGTGAGGGTGAAGATCAGGAAACCGGCGTTGTAGATCCGCACCCGGCCGTGGATGTCGCCCAGCCTGCCGAGGGTGACCACCAGGACGGCGGTGACCAGCATGTAGCCCATCAGCATCCACAGCAGGTAGCTGACGTTGCCCGGCCGGAGCGGGTCCAGACCGATGCCGTTGAAGATCGCGGGCAGCGAGATCAGCACGATCGACGCGTTGATGGTGGCGATCAGGGTGCCGAGCGTGGTGTTGGACAGGGCCACCCACTTGTACCGGGTGTGATCCGGTTCCACGGCGGTACGGGCCGGGCGCGGCCGCCCGGTCCTGCCGCCGCCGGAGAGTCGTGTCGCCACCGCTGCCTCCTGCCGGCCGACCGGGCCGGGGCCGGCCGGCGGGTCGGAGTGGGAATTCGATAGCTTCCGCCAACTAACGATAGTCCGAGGGCTGTTCGATCGGTAGACCGCCGGCGGCGGAGCGGCGGGAGAGCGGTACGGCGGGAGGCAGGTGGGCGCGCGCGGCCGCCGCCCGTCAGCCCGCCGCCGTCCCGGACGGCTGCCGCCGGCCGCGGACCCGGTCCAGCAGCAGGACGAGGAGTACGGCCAGCAGGGCCGCAGCCAGTGCGTACACCGGCAGCCAGAGCGTGGTGGTGGCGGACAGGCAGTCGGCGACGGCGTGCCGGGCCTGCTGGTCCTGTGCGGTGGCCAGCGCGGCGCCGTCCCCGGCGGCGAGGTCGCCGAGGGCGGCCTGCGCCTGCAGCCGCGCGTAGTCGCCCAGGTGGGGGCAGTCGCGGCGGGTGCCGGGCATCGGGAACAGCCAGGACCAGCGCTGCATCGCGGGGGCCAGGGCGAGCGCCACGGTCAGGCCGATGACCAGCGCGTAGGCGGCCAGGCTCCGGGCGTAGCCGGCTCCCGCGTCCGTCGCACGGGCCGGCGGGCGGGTGGAGGAGAGGACCACCGCGAGGAGGGTCAGCCCGAGGTAGGTGGAGAACCACTGCCACGAGCCGGAGGAGAGCGAGAAGGCGAGCACGGCGGCCAGCGCGGTGCCCAGGACACCGGCCCGGGGGCTCACCGCGAGGGTCGGAGCGGGCCCCGGGCCGGCTCGGCGGCTGCGGTCGTCCATGCGCTTGCTCCCCTGGCCGGATGCGGGCCACCAGTCTCCGGGGGCGGCCGCTCCGGGGCCCCGCACCATGCCGGTCCGCCCGCCGCCTCGCCCGGTTGGCGGGCGGCAGCGGCCGGCGGACCGTACCCGGGCCCGTGCCCAGGGCGGAACGTCCCCGTGTCCAGGGACGGCCCGGACCGGGGCTCAGGCCGGCTCGGGCGGCCACGGGCCGTGCGCCGCCACCTGGGCGCGCAGCCCGCGCAGCGCCTTGGCGGAGGCGATCCCGACCGCGCCGGTGACCAGGCCGTCGCGGACGCAGACGGCGGCGAAGCGGTGCTCCTCCAGGCTGCCGTCGACGACCTCGAACCGTTCGGCGCCGCCGGGCCGGCCGAACACCTGCACCCGCAGTCCGTACTGGTCGGTCCACAGGTACGGGACCGGCCGGTAGGCCTGCCGGACGCCGTCCGGTCCGGCCAGCAGGTTCCGGGCCGCGTGCATGGCCTGCTCGGTGGCGTTGGTGCGCTGTTCGAGGCGCCGGTGGCGGCCGGTGCGCGGGTCGGGCCAGGAGGCGGCGTCCCCGGCCGCCCAGACGCCGGGGCCGGCGGCGCAGTAGGCGTCGCAGACCACGCCGTCGTCCAGCGGGACGCCGCTGCCGGCCAGCCACTCGGTGGCGGGCTCGGAGCCGACGGCCATCAGCACGGCGTCGGCGGCCAGTTCGGTGCCGTCGGCCAGCCGGACGCCGGCGGCCCGGCCGCGCCGTTCGAGCAGCCCGGTGGCCACGCCCCGGTGGAGCCGCACCCCGTGCTCGCGGTGCAGGCCGGCCAGTAGCGCGGCCGTCTCGGTGCCCAGGACGGCGGCGAGCGGCGTGGCGGTGGAGGCCAGCCAGGTCACCTCGGCGCCGAGCCCGACGGCGGTGGCCGCCGCCTCGGCGCCGAGCAGTCCGCCGCCGACCACCAACAGCCTTGTGCCCGGCCGCAGTTCCTCGCGCAGGGCGAGGGCGTCGGCGAGGGTGCGCAGCACGTGCGCCCCGGGCCGCGGTGCGTCGGCGCCGGGCAGCCGGCGCGGGCGGACGCCGGTGGCCACGACGACGGCCTCGCAGCGCACCCGCCGGCCGTCGGAGAGCCGCACGGTGCGCTCCCGGCGGTCCAGCCGCTCGGCCCGGACCCCGAGGCGCAGGTCGAGCCGGAGCCCGTCCAGCGCCTCGGGGCCGCGCAGGGCCAGGCGGTCGGGCTGCCACTGCCCGCCGAGCAGGTGCTTGGACAGCGGCGGCCGGTCGTACGGCGGCTCCGGCTCGGCGCCGATCAGGGTGAGCCGGCCGTCGTAGCCGGACCTGCGCAGCGCCTCGGCGGCGTGCAGCCCGGCCGCGCCGGCGCCGACCACGGCCACCTCCCGCAGTGCGGTCACACCTGCTCCAGGTGGATCGCCGCGGCCGGGCAGACGGCGGCGGCGTCCTGGACGGCCCGGTGGAGCTCGGCGGGCGGTTGGGCGTCGAGCAGGACGACGATGCCGTCCTCGTCGCGCTGGTCGAAGACGTCGGGGGCGGCGAGCACGCAGTGCCCGGCGCCGCAGCACTTCTCCTGGTCGATCCGGACGAGCATGGTCTTCCTTTCGGAGCGGGTGCCCCGGGGAGGTGAACTCCGCGTAGGGGCAGGTGGGTCGACGGGGTCGTGGGGGCTCCCGGGGGAGCCCGGGTCACCAGGCGATCGGCAGCTCGTGGACGCCGTAGACGAGCATCTCGCCGCGGAAGCGGACCTCCTCGAACGGTACGGCCAGACGCAGTTCGGGCAGTCTGCGCAGGATGGTGGCCAGCGCGATCTGCAACTCCAGGCGGGCGAGCGGCTGTCCGAGGCACTGGTGGCTGCCGAAGCCGAAGGCCAGGTGGCGGCGGGCGTCGCGGGTCAGGTCGAGCTCGTCGCCGCCGGGGAACTCCCGCTCGTCCCGGTTGGCGGTGTTGACCATGCAGATGACGCCCTCGCCCGCCGCGATCCGCACGTCGGCCAGGTCGACGTCCTCGGTGGCGACCCGGGTCACGCCGGAGTGCACGATGGTCAGGTAGCGCAGCAGCTCCTCGACCGCGCCGGGCACGGACTCGGGGTGCTCGCGCAGGTGGTCGAGCTGGTCGGGGTTGCGCAGCAGGGCGAGCACGGAGAGCGCGGTCATGTTCGCCGTGGTCTCGTGTCCGGCGATCAGCAGCAGCCGGCCCATGTCGCCGATCTGCTGGGTGCTCAGCTCGCCGCGCTCCACCAGGCGGCTGAGGATGCCGTCGTCGGGGTGGGTGCGCTTGGTCTCGGTGAGCCCGACCAGGTAGTCGACCAGCTGGGCCTGGGCGTCGGCGACGTCCTCGGCGCTGGAGTCGCGGCGCAGCAGGACGCGGCTGCACTCCTGGAAGAAGTCGTGGTCCTGGTAGGGGACGCCGAGCAGCAGGCAGATGACCAGGGACGGCAGCGGCAGGGCGAACTCGTGGACGAGGTCGGCGCCGGAGCGTCCGTCGGTCATCCGGTCCAGCAGCTCGTCGGCGATCCGCTGGATCTCCGGGCGCAGCGCCTCGACCTTCTTGATCATGAACTCGCCGGTCAGCATCCGGCGGAAGTGGGTGTGCTCCGGGGCGTCCATCCGGATGATGGTCGGCCGTCCGGTGTTCAGCTGCCGGGCGCCCGCGCTGATGAACGGGTAGCCGGGCCGGGTGGAGTCGGAGCTGAACCGGGCGTCGGAGAGGACCGCCTTGACGTCCTCGTGGCGGGTGACCAGCCAGCTGGTGGAGCCGTCCCACAGGGTGACGCGGCCGACCGGCTCCTCCTGCCGGGCCTGGTCGTAGGCGGGCGGCGGGGCGAACGGGCAGGTGCCGCGGGCGGCGGGGTGGGTGAACCGCGGGGTCTTCTCGGTGGTGGCCATCAGTGAATCCCCTTCCGGGAGTTGAGCCGGGCCATATTTACGTGCCGAAAGCAACTAACTGAACGTCACGGTAGCTCGCGTTCCGTGGTGGCGGAAGGGCGTGCCGGGCGCCGGCCGAATCTGTCCGAAATCCGGCCACGGTTCCCCGCCCCGGCCGCCGCCCGAACCGGATCGCTACAGTTCCCCCATGTCGGACGAAGAAGACGCCGAAGACGATCGGACCACCGCCCGCGGGCCACAGAGCCCGGACGGCCTGGACGGCCTGGAGGACGTCCTGGCCACCCTGGCCTACCTGCTGACACGGTCACAGGAACACGAGCGCCGCACCGCCAAGGCCGGCATCACCGCCGCCCGCTCGGACGTCTACCTGCTGCGCGCGCTCGCCGAGCGCGCGGAGGCCAGCCGGGTGAGCGACCTGGCCGACCGCCTGATGGTCAAACCCTCCCACGTCACCCGCCAGATCGACCGCCTCCAGGGCCAGCAGCTGGTGGAACGCAGCCAGGACGCCCAGGACCGGCGGGCCCGCCAGGTGGCCATCACCCCCGGCGGGCGGGACGTGCTGGACCGTCTGAAACAGGCCAACATCATCGGGCTCGCCGACGCGCTGGACGGCGTCCCCGAGGCGGACGTCGTCACCACCGCCACCGTGCTGCGCCACCTCATCGACCGGTACGTGCACCGGGTGCGCACCACCGGAGCCGCCGACGACCCGCTCCCGGACCGGACGGACGGCGCCGCCGGCGCACCGGCTCCGGCCACGGGGTCCAGAACCGCCGCGTACCAAGGCGGTTGAGCCGGGGGAGCACCCGGGTACGTCACCCGGCATGTCGGACGAGAAGAACCGCGCCGTGGCCGAGGCGATCCTCCCGCTGGTCGGTGGCGCCGCCAACATCCGCTCGGTCGCCCACTGCATGACCCGGCTGCGGCTGGGCCTGGCGGACCGCGCCCTGGTCGACACCGAGGCGCTCCGGGCGCTGCCGGAGGTCCTGGGCACGGTCGAGGACGACACCTACCAGATCGTGCTCGGGCCCGCCGCCGTCGCCGGGGTCACCGCGCGGCTGCGCCTGCTCCTGGAGCCCCCCGGCCCGCAGGACGGGGCGGCCGGGCCGGCGGCCGCCCCCACCGCCGAGGACCTCGCCCGGCGCGGCGAGCGCATCCGGGCCCAGGCCCGGGTGCGCAACGCGACCCCGGTGAAACGGGCGCTGCGCCGGATCGCCGACATCTTCGTCCCGCTGATCCCCGCCCTGATCGGATGCGGGATCGTCGCCGGTCTCGCCGGGGCCCTCGCCAACCTCGGCTGGGCACCGGCACTGGTCACCGCCCTGGGCCCGGTCTCCTCCGGGTTCATGTCCCTGATCGCCGTCTTCGTCGGCTACAACACGGCGAAGGAGTTCGGCGGCACACCCGTGCTCGGCGGAGCCGTGGCCAGCGTGATCGTCTACGCGGGGGTCACCAAGGTGGAGGCCTTCGGCCACCACCTCACCCCCGGACAGGGCGGCGTGGTGGGCGCGCTCGGCGCCGCGCTGCTGGCCGTCCACCTGGAACGCTGGACCCGCCGGCTGGTGCCCGCCGCCCTGGACGTGCTGGTCACCCCCACCGTCACCGTGCTGCTCGGCGGGCTGGCCGCACTCTTCGGCCTGATGTTCGTCGCCGGGGAGATCTCCACCGCCATCGGCCACGCCGCCACCTGGCTGCTCGCCCACGGCGGCCTGCTCGCCGGACTCGTGCTCGGCGGCCTCTTCCTGCCGCTGGTCATGCTCGGCCTGCACCAGGCGCTGATCCCGATCCACACCACCCTGATCCAGCAGCAGGGCTCCACCGTCCTGCTGCCGATCCTCGCCATGGCCGGCGCCGGGCAGGTCGGCTGTGCCGTGGCCGTCTACCTGAGGCTGCGCCACAACGCCTCGATCCGGGCCACCATCAGGTCCGCCCTCCCGGCAGGCCTGCTCGGCGTCGGCGAACCCCTGGTCTACGGCGTCACCCTGCCGCTGGGGCGCCCCTTCATCACCGCCTGCATCGGCGGCGCGGCCGGCGGCGCCTTCGTCGGAGTGGCCGGCCAACTCGGCAGCACGGTGGGCTCCACCGCCATCGGCCCCTCCGGCTGGGCCCTCTTCCCCCTGCTGGCCGGCCCGCACGGACTCCTCGCGGGCGCCGCCGTCTACGGCGGCGGACTGCTCACCGGCTACCTCGCGGGCTTCCTGGCCACCTACTTCTTCGGCTTCACCCGCGAAACCCTCGCCGAGTACGACGCCCCGGCCACCGAGCCGGACCGGACGACGGAGTAGCCCGGTCCGCCCTGCTCCCGACGAGCCCCGGAACGGCGCGCGCCCGCCGGGACGCATCCCGACGGGCCCGCGCCGGGCGGTCGGACCGAGGCCGTGTCACGCGCCCCGAGCAGGACCTGCGACCGCACGGTGCCGGCGGAGTTCAGGAAGACGGAGACACCCCCGGCACCGACGTCCTCCCCGCTCGGGCGAGCACCTCCGAGGGGGAGCAGCCCCCTCCCGGCCCCTCGTCCGCACGTGAGCGCCACGATCGGGTGATGTCTCGGCCCGCCGGTTCGCATTCGGAGTGTTGCGGCCGGACGGGGGACGGGGGTCACTACGTTGAGGGTCCGGGTCATGCGGTCGTGTCACCGAAAGGCGCGGCCGGGAGGAACTGGACCGGTGCGCGGTCGGCCGTTCACCGAATCGGCCGAGCACCGTTCCGTCATGACGTGACGCCACTGACAGCGCCGGGCCGCGCCCCGGGCCTCGTACGAGGGAGAATCCGTGATCTCGAAGACCAAGAGGGCCATCTGTTCCATGGCCATGGCGTTCGCCGCAGCCGCCACGGCCACCGTCGGCCTGCCGAGCGGCGACGCCTTCGCCATCGACCACGTCCAGTGCGACGGGGGCCGCAATGACTTCCTGAAGATCTGGTCGCACCTCGACGGCCGTGACAGCGTCGACTGCTACGCGAACGGGGGGAGGACCGACTTCGGTGGCTGGTGGGTCGACCGGATCTCCACGGGCAACAACGACCTGACGTACTACGACGTGAACGGTGACTCCGTGAGGATCGAACGCTGGACCGACATCACCTTCCCGAACCGACCGCCGAGGGTCGCCGCCATCCAGATCGGGTGACACGGGGGCAGCCGCTCGTTCCACACGCTGATGCCGGGCATGCCTCTCCGGGCGTGACCGGCATCAGCGTGTGCGGCAGGTCGGCCACTTCGCGGCCGCCCGTGTTCCAACCCTGGCCGCGCGACCGTGGAGGTGGCCCGTTCCTGGCCCGGGTCTCGTGCGGCGCCCCGATGTCCGCTTCGTCAGTCCGAGTAGAGCGCGGCCAGGTGTGGCAGCCGTTGGCTCAGCCGGTTGTCGTCGCCGAAGTCGAAGTTCCAGTCCGGGTCCAGGGGCGGGTACGAGATGGTGAAGGCGTCGCCGGGAAGGTCTTCTCCGGTGGCTTCCCGGTAGGCATTCCAGGCGATGGTCAGGGTTTCCTCACATTCGAGGTCGGTTCCGCCGGCGGCACAGGCCCGTACGGCCGGGAGTGCGGCGAGCCGGTCCGGATCGGTGATGACGCTGTCGAAGGTCGCGCGGCCCTGGGTGATCAGCCAGCCGCGGAAGTAGTCGAATCCGTCATCGGAACAACCGCCGTTGACCAGGTAGGCGGCGCCCCAGAGCGGGGCCCGGTACGAGTCGGCCATCAGGTTCCACAGGACCTGCTGGGCCGCGACGATCTCCTCGGCGGGGCGAAGCGCGAGTAGCGCGCCGGCCCGGCGCGCGACGGCGTAGCCGTTGTCCGGAGCCGGCACCTGCGAGCGGGCTTCCTCGACCAGATTCCAGAACTGCTGGGTGTCCATGACGGCTGAGCATCGCACGGGACTCCGACAGAACAGTCCAGGGACGGAACGGTGTCCGCTCCGCCCACGCGGAGCCGCGCCGGATCGCCGCCGCACCAGCGCACTTCGGACCGCAGCGGCAGTTCGTCCTCGCGAACACCGCGTACGTCCTGCGGTTGCAGGCGAAGCCGCCCTCGGGGAGGGCGCCAGGCTGAGGGCGCACGCCAGGGATTCGCCGTCCGGGAGCGGCGCGGTTCCGGCGGCATGGCACAGCACCATGCCGAAGGCGTAGAGATCCACGGCATGCGTGATCGGTCCGCCGATGAGCTGTTCCGGGGCGAGGAACCCCTCGGTGCCGACGCCTGACGATTGGTCGGACAGGCATGGCCGGGACGGGCCCTTTGTGATCGGCCGGTCGTTCGGCGATGGCCGGAAACGGCGGCGAGAGGTCTTGATGGCAGGCCCCCTGGGGTGCGGACCTGGCGGGCGGCGACCTCGGCCAAGTGAACTACGGGCATCCCGTTGGACGTTCCGGGGGCAACCGGCGGTGCGAGGAGACAATGGCCGACCTGATATGTGATGTACGTCACAGGAGCATTTTCAAGATCTTTGCCGGATTGGCCCGTTGCCGGCCCCAGAGGGTGGGGGAACTTCCCCGGAAGACGGAGGAACGAGAAGAGATGACCACCGCGGCCCGCAGCTGTGCGCTTCCGGCCGCACTTGCCGCCCTTCAGGACCCGCCGCGATGGACCGGCCGGTCGGTTCGGTGCCGGGACGAGAAGCGTCGACCGCTGGGTTGGGCTCCTCCCGGGGTCTACGAGGCGACCCGACTCGTGATGTTGGGACAGACCGGTGGAGATATCGGTCTGCCGGCCTGTCCTGTCACGATCTCGCCGATCAGGTCGGGGGCGGCCCGGGCGGGTGAGGGGCGGGGGCGGCGGGGGTCAGGTGGCCAGGAAGCGCTCCCGGTGGATCTGGTCGGACGGTACGCCGGCGAGTGCGGCGGTGCGCAGGACGGCGTCGACCAGGGGTGGCGGGCCGCAGACGTACAGGTCGGGTGTGGTGGTGCCGAGTTCGGGGAGGGCGGCGGCCAGGAGGTCGGCCGGGGTGCCGGTCGGTCCGGACCGGTCGGGGCCCGGCCTCCGGACGCAGATGTCGTACCGGAAGCCGGGCAACTCGGCGGCCACGGAGGCCAGTTCGTCCAGTCCGAAGACGTCCTGCGGTTCATTGACGCCGAGGAGGAGTCGGGCGGGCTGCGGGTCCTGCCACTCGGCCATCCGGCGGACCATCGCCAGCAGCGGGGCCAGGCCGGTGCCGCCGGCCACGAACCAGCGTGGACGCAGGCCGGTTTCGTGGAGGCCGAAGGCGCCCTGCGGGCCGCCGAGTTCGTACGGGCCGTCGGTGACCGAGGCGTGGCAGGAGCCGCAGGTGCCCCGGCGGCAGGAGGCCGGGAGGGCGGCGCCGGCCTCCGCCGCGGCCTCCAGGACGCTGCGGCCGGGGGCGCAGTCGAACTCCAGCCGGCCGCCGTCGCTGGTGGTGAGGGTGACGGGGTGCGAGCCGGTCGCCTCCACCGGGTCGGCGGTGCTCACGACGCCGTCCGTTCGAGGGCCGCGGCCAGGTCGGCCGCCGGGTCGCCGATCACCCGCAGGTCGAACCGCTTCACCAGCTCGTCGACCAGGGCGGGGGTCAGGAAGCCGGGCAGCGAGGGGCCGAGGTGGATGTTGCGGATGCCCAGGGCGAGCAGGGTGAGCAGCACGGCGACGGCCTTCTGCTCGGTCCAGGACAGCGCCAGGGTGAGCGGCAGGTCGTTGACCTCGCACTCGAAGGCGTCGGCCAGCGCGGTGGCGATCCGGATGGCGGAGTAGGTGTCGTTGCACTGGCCGAGGTCCAGCAGCCGGGGGAGGCCCGCGATCTCGCCGAAGTCGTGCCGGTTGAAGCGGTACTTGGCGCAGCCGAGGGTGAGCACCACGCTGTCCCGGGGCGCGCCGAGGGCGAAGTCGGTGTAGTAGTCGCGTCCGGGGGTGGGGCCGTCGCAGCCGCCGATCAGGAAGAAGTGACGGATGGTGCCCTGCCGCACGGCGTGGACCACCTGGTCGGCGACCGCGAGCACGGCGTCCCGGCCGAAGCCGACGGTGACGGCCTCCTCCTCGGCGGCGGTCTCCGGGAATCCGGGCAGGGCGTGGGCGGCCTGGATCAGCGGACGGAAGTCGTGGTCGGCGAGGTGCCGGACGCCGGGCCAGCCGACCGGTCCGGCGGTGTAGATCCGGCGGCGGTAGCTGACGTGCGGTTCGATGATGCAGTTGGAGGTCATCAGGACCGGGCCGGGGAAGGCGGCGAACTCCTGCTGCTGGTCCTGCCAGGCGCCGCCGTAGTTGCCGGCCAGGTGCGGGTGGGCCTTGAGCAGCGGGTAGGCGTGGGCGGGGAGCATCTCGCCGTGGGTGTAGACGTTGATGCCCTGGTCCCTGGTCTGCACCAGGACGGCTTCCAGGTCCCGCAGGTCGTGGCCGCTGACCAGGATCGCCTTTCCGGCGACGGGGGTGGTGCGCACCGTGGTGGGCTGCTGGGGGCCGTAGGTGCCGGTGTTGGCGGCGTCGAGCAGTTCGATCGCGGCGAGGTTCAGCCGGCCGAGGCCGACGGCGCGCTCCAGCAGCTCGGCGGGGTCGGTCGGCTCGCCGGCCAGGTAGGCGAGGGCGTCCTCGACGCCGCCGAGGACCTCGGCGCTGCGGCGGCCGAGCACGTCGGCGTGGTGGGCGTAGGCGCAGATGCCCTTGAGCGCGTAGAGGTGGAGCGAGCGGAGCCCGACGACCTCCGGCCCGACCAGGGGGAGCCCGAGGTTCACCCGGACGTCCGGGGCCTGGCCCACCAGCGTCGCCGGGTGCGCCCCGGGGGTCCAGGCGGCGGGCCCGGTGAGCGTCTGCGGCTCCTGGCCGGCGGCGCGCGCGGCCCGCTCGTAGCGCTCCTTGGCCCGGGTGCGGACGCCGACGGCCAGCTGGATCAGGGCGGCGAAGCGGGTGGGGTTGAAGTTGACGTTGGTGAGTGTGGTGAAGACCGCATACAGGACGAAGGCGGCGGCCTCGTCGTCCGGGGCGCCGAGGGCGCGGGCCCTGGCGGCGTACTGGGAGATGCCCTTGACCGCGTGGATGAGCAGGTCCTGGAGGTCCGAAGTGGGGGAATCCTTGCCGCAGTTGCCGATCGGACCGGCGCAGCCGGGGGTGGCGCCGGTGCGGTCGGTCTGTTCGCACTGGAAGCAGAACATGCGGGTCCTCCGGGGACTCGTGGTGTCGTTCGGGCGAGGCGGCGGGTGGGCCTCGACGCGTCCAGGATGGGGTCGGCGCTGACGGCGCATCAGGGCCGGAGGACCCCAATCCGGGGCCGGGAGACCCTGCCGGTGCGCGTGCGCCTGCGCCTGCGCCGGGTCCGCCGTGTCCGCCGGGTCCGCGGGTCCGCGCGTGGGTCGCGTCCGATCGGGTGCACCTGGCGCAGCGTTCAGACGAAAACACCGGTGGGTCGCCGCCGCTCGGGGCTTCGAGGAGAACACTCCGAGGGTTGTCTTTGTGTTCATGTGATGAAAGGACTGATGTGAAGCCCAGTCAGCATCCGACGACCGCCGTCGGCTGGGGACGAAGACTAGGCAGGGTGATGGGATCCGCCCTGGCCCTGACGCTCGTCCCCTTCGGCATGTCGCTCGTCGCACCGACGGCCGCCTACGCGGCCGGCCTCCCGGGAGGCCTCGGGCCCTGCCTGGGCGCGGACTGCCCGGCGACGTTCCCGCCGGTCAACAACGGGCCCTTCGCGGGGCGCGACGCCGGCGTGAACATCTTCGTCGGCGGCGACTTCAACGTCAGCGGCTCGGCCGCCGAGGCCGAGGGGCACGTGGTGACCCTCGGCTCCTTCAGCATGAACAAGGCCGCCGGAGTCAGCTCCGTCTACAACATCGGCATCGTCGGCGTCGGCTCGCGCGTCCCCCCGCCGGACGGGGCCGACTTCCTCACCGCCGGAGGCAACGTCACCGTGGCCCCGGGGCAGTCGCTCCTGGCCGAGGGAGGCGTCGTCCGCTACGCGGGCACGGCCACCGGCACCATCACCGGCACCAAGGTCCAGGACCCGCGGGCCGTGGCCGCCTACACGCCGCTGCGCGGCGAACTGCAGACGGCCAGCGCCTGCTACGCCGGGGTCGGCACGCCCCGCCCCGCCACCGGAACCGCCGTCAACCAGGGGTTCCAGACCCTGTTCACCGGTGACGGCACCTCCGCCCTCCAGGTCTTCAACGTCGACTTCGACATCGTCGGGCTCGGCGGCTCCACCCAGGGCGTCGCGTTCGCCGGAATCCCCGCGAACGCGACCGTGCTCGTCAACCTCGTGGGCGGCGCCCGCACCATCAACACCTACAGCGGCAGCCTCCAGGACACCGACCCCTGGAACCAGCTGCGCGAGCGACTGCTGTGGAACTTCCCCGCCGCGACGACCGTCACCCTCACGGGATCGGGGCAGTTCCAGGGCAGCGTGCTGGTCGGCAACCCGGCCAGCACCGCCACGATGAACCTGCCCGGCCTGAACGGACGGTTCTTCACCACCGGCACCCTGCTGCACAACTCCGGTTCGGGCATGACCGGGACCGAGTTCCACGCCTACCCCTTCAACGGCGACCTCCCGGACTGCGGCAACCCCCCGGCTCCCACCGGGTCGACCAGCGTGACGAAGGTCGACTCGGCGACCTCGCAGCCGCTGGCGGGCGCGACCTTCCAGCTGTGGCGTGAGACCAACGGCGTCGCGGGCCTGCAGACCTCGGGGACCACCCCGGACACCAAGGTGGGCGCCCCCTGCACCACCGGGAGCAACGGCCTCTGCACCACCGCCGGCCTGCCGCTGGGCACCTACTACTGGCAGGAGACGGCGGCTCCGCCCGGCTACGACCTGCCGCAGCCCGCGGTGACGACCGTGGTCCTCGACACCAACGGCCAGAACGTCCCGGTCACCGTCCGGGACACCCGGAGCCCGGTCGTCGAGACCGGCTCCACCAGTGTGACGAAGGTCGACTCGGCGACCTCGCAGCCGCTGGCGGGCGCGACCTTCCAGCTGTGGCGCGAGAGCAACGGCGTGCCCGGTCTGCAGACCTCCGGGGCCAACCCCGACACCGCCGTGGGTTCCGCCTGCGTCACGCCGGCGTCGGGCGTCTGTTCGGCGAGCGGCCTGCCGCTGGGCACGTACTACTGGCAGGAGACCGCCGCGCCCCCCGGGTACGAGCTGCCCGAGCTCAACGTGACCACCGTGGTGCTGAGCACCAACGGGCAGAGCACCCCGGTCAACGTCGCCGACACCGGGACCACCGCCCCCACCGGGTCCACCACCGTGACGAAGACCGACGCCGGGACGGGGCAGCCGCTGGCGGGCGCGGTCTTTCAGCTGTGGCGCGAGACCAACGGCGTGCCCGGTCTGCAGACCTCCGGGGCCAACCCCGACACGGCCGTCGGCTCCCCGTGCGTCACCCCGGCGTCGGGCGTCTGCACGGCGGACGGCCTGCCGCTGGGCACGTACTACTGGCAGGAGGTCTCGCCGCCCGACGGGTACGAGCTGCCCGAGCTCAACGTGACCACCGTGGTGCTGGACATGAACGGGCAGCACACCCCGGTCGGCGTCGCCGACGCCCAGACCACCGCGCCCACCGGCACCACCGGCGTCACC
Source organism: Kitasatospora sp. NPDC041917 (assembly GCF_055589745.1). NCBI lineage: Bacteria > Bacillati > Actinomycetota > Actinomycetes > Kitasatosporales > Streptomycetaceae > Kitasatospora > Kitasatospora sp. NPDC041917. Next base: position 65,144 of record NZ_JBVJBI010000023.1, read on the forward strand.
AAGGTCGACTCCGTCACCGGACAGCCGCTGGCGGGTGCCTCCTTCCAGCTGTGGCGCGAGAGCAACGGCGTGCCCGGTCTGCAGACCTCCGGGGCCAACCCCGACACCGCCGTGGGTTCCGCCTGCGTCACCCCGGCGTCGGGCGTCTGCTCGGCGGACGGCCTGCCGCTGGGCACGTACTACTGGCAGGAGACGGCGGCTCCGCCCGGCTACGACCTGCCGCGGCCCGCGGTGACGACGGTGGTCCTCGACACCGGTGGGCAGAACATCCAGGTGACCGTCCGGGACGGGAAGACGCCCGCTCCGAGCGGGTCGACCTCCGTCACCAAGGTCGACGCCGGTTCGGGCCGGCCGCTGGCGGGCGCGGTCTTCCAGTTGTGGCGCGAGAGCAACGGCGTGCCCGGTCTGCAGACCTCCGGGGCCAACCCCGACACGGCCGTCGGCTCCCCGTGCGTCACCCCCGGGTCGGGTGTCTGCTCCGCGAGCGGTCTCCCGCTGGGCACGTACTACTGGCAGGAGGTCTCCGCGCCCGAGGGCTACAGCCTGCCGCAGCACGCGGTGACCGAGGTCGGGCTGAGCAAGGACTGCCCGTGCGTGGCGATCACGGTGGAGGACAGCAAGTGCCCGCCGCCGCCGTGCCCGCCCACCCCTTGCCCGCCGGGCGACGAGTGGAGTCCGTACGTGCGCTACACGCCCGTACCGGGCTTCCTGTGGGGCATGAACGCGTGAGCTCGATACCGCGTGAGCTCGTGACCGCGTGAGATGACGACCCGGCCGGAGGAGCCCATGGCGGCCCCTCCGGCCGGGCGGCGCCCGGGCCGGTGTCGCGGCGCTTCGGCAGGCCGGCCCGGGGCCCTACGATGGCGCCATGAGCGGGAGCCTTCGGATATCAGGTGCACACCATGCGCAGGAGCATCGGGACGACGAGCGGCTGGAGGCCGCGGCCGGCATCCTGGCGCTGCTCGCGGACCGCACCCGGCTCGCCCTGCTCCAGCGGCTGAGCGCCGGCGAGGCCGACGTGACCACGCTGACCGAGGCGACCGGGGCCCCCCGGACGTCGGTCAGCCAGCACCTCGGCAAGCTCCGGCTGGCCGGCCTGGTCACGACCCGCAAGGACGGCAGGCGCGTCGTCTACGCGCTGCGCCACGGCCACCTGCGCCGGCTGGTCGACGAGGCGCTGAGCGTCGCCGACCACCAGATCGGCGAGCTCCCCCCGCACGACTGACCCGTACCTTCCGGCTCCGCGGCCCGTGCCCTCCGGGGTACGGGCCGCCTTTTCGTCAACATGTGCACATGCGTGCACATGTTGACCTATCCTGGTCGTGTCGTCCTGCCGCGCCCAGTCCGAGCGGGGTCCTCCATGCTGTCCGTGCTGCGCAACCGCACCTATCTGCACCTGTTCGCCGCCCAGATCGTCGCCCTGGTGGGCACCGGCCTCGCCACCGTCGCGCTCGGCCTCCTCGCGTACGACCTCGCCGGAGCGGACGCCGGATCGGTGCTCGGCACCGCACTGGCGATCAAGATGCTCGCGTACGTCGGCATCGCCCCGGTGGTCACCGCGCTGGCCCACCGCATCCCGCGCCGACGCCTGATGGCCGCCTCCGACCTCACCCGGGCCGGCGTCGCCCTCACCCTGCCCTTCGTCACCGAGGTGTGGCAGGTCTACGTCCTGATCTTCGTACTGCAATCCGCCTCGGCGGCCTTCACCCCGGCCTTCCAGTCGGTGATCCCCGAGGTGCTGCCCGAGGAGCGCGCGTACACCCGCGCCCTGTCGCTGTCCCGGCTCGCCTACGACACCGAGAGCCTGGTCAGCCCGGTGCTCGCGGCCGCCCTGCTCGCGCTGATCAGCTACAACTGGCTGTTCTGGGGCACCGCCGCCGGGTTCCTCGCCTCCGCCGTCCTGGTGGTCTCCGCCGCCCTGCCGAAGCGGGTACGGCCGGAGCCGGTCGGGCAGGGCTGCCCGGAGCCGACCCGGGCGGAGCCGGTCCGGTCGAAGCGGGAGCGGGCGCGGCCCGGTGGGGGCGTCCTCGCCCGGTCCGTCCGCGGCACCCGGCTGTTCCTCGCCGTGCCCCGGCTGCGCGCGATGCTCGCCCTGGACCTCGCGGCGGCCGCCGCCAGTGCGATGGTGATCGTCAACACCGTCGTCTACGTCCGCGGCCCGCTCGGCCGCCCCGCCACCGACGTCCCGATCGCGCTCGGCGCCTACGGGGCCGGGTCGATGGTCGTGGCGCTGCTGCTGCCCCGGGTGCTGGACCGGCTGCCGGACCGGACCGTCATGCTCCCGGCGGCCTTCGGCATCGTCGGCCTCTTCGCCCTGCTCGCCGCGCTGACCGCCGCCGGGCCGGGCGCCTGGCGCTGGCCCGTCCTGCTCGCCGTCTGGGCGGCGTTCGGCGCGGTCGGCTCGCTGATCCTCACCCCCACCGGCCGGGTCCTGCGCGACTCGGTGGCGGCCGAGGAGCTTCCCGCCGTCTTCGCCGCCCAGTTCTCCCTCTCCCACGGCTGCTGGCTGCTCACCTACCCCCTGGCCGGCTGGCTCGGCGCCACCCTGGGGCTCACCGCGGCCTCCGCCGCCCTCGGCGCCGTGTCCCTCGCCTCCGGTGTACTCGCCGCCCGCGCCTGGCGCGCGGTGCCCGGGACGACGGGCCCGGCCGCGGTGGCGGCGAGCGGGAAACGCGGCGGCGCCACCGTCCCCGGCTGACCGGACGGACACCTGGTGTTGCCGGCCCCGACCCGCGTGTCCTGGAAGGCGGGCAGCGCCTCGCCGTCCGGTGTGACGGCCGTGGGCGGGATCGATCTCGTGGCGGGGCGGTCGCACCGGGTGTTCCGCGACCCGGCGAACGCCACCCCGCGCACGGTGAACACGGAGACGCCGGCCTTCCCCGGCGCACCTGTCTGCAGGCCCTCGACGGGACGCCGGGCGCAGGGGTTCACCCGGGTGCGGCTCCGGGCTCGGGCGGTACGACGACGACGGGGAGGCGGGCGTGGTGGACGATCTCGGTGCTGGTCGAGCCGAGGGCGAGCCGGCCCCAGCGGCCCGCACCGCGGGTGCCCACCACCAGCAGGCCGGCGTCCCGGCTCTCCTCCAGCAGGACCTGAGCGGGGCGGCCGTGCTCGCAGCGCACCTCGACCTCGACATACGGTTCGCCGACCTGCTGTCGCAGCTCCTCGACCAGGTCCGTCACCTCACGGGCGACGGCGTCGTGCAGATGCGGCTCCGGATCGCCGCTCGGGCGGAACCAGCCCGTCATGGCCCGGTCCGGCGGATCGGCGTGCCGGCCGCCGAAGGCGCAGACGGCCCGTACGCCGACTCTCCGCAGCTGTGCCTCGCGAAGGGCGAAGAGCACGGCCCTGCGGGCGGGCTCCGAGCCGTCCGTACCGACGACGATCGGCCCGGCGGGACTTGACGCGGGTGAGCTGTTCACGGGGACCTCCAGGAGGTGGGGCCTGGCAGCGGACCGACAGGCTCGGCGGATCCGGGGAGGCGCGGAGACCGGCGCGTCCACTGCTTTCATGATCCTCCGGCAACGGCGCGGCGGCATGTTCGTACTCCTCCGTCGACCGCCCGCGGCGGCGTGATCTCCCTGGGCGGCGAACAGCTGCCGGACGGTTGCGCGGTCGCTCGGCCGGCGGCGTCGTGCAGCTCAGGGGCGTGGGCCGGATCTCGCCGGGGTCGGCCGGGCCCGTCCGCGCTCTTGTCATGCCCAAGTTTGACGGCCTGTTACCAGCCGGTAGTCTCTGGGTGTCTCGTAGGCGAACAGCACGACGCCTGCCATGTTCTGAAGGATCCTCACGTGTACCGACCCGGCTCCCGCCGACCCCGCCGCGCTCTGCGTGGTGCCCTCGCCGCCGTCGCGGCCAGCACCCTGCTCACCGTCCTGCCGGTCGCGCCGTCCCACGCCGACTCCGCGCCCGCGCAGGGCACGGACACCGCCCACCTCGACGCCGTCGAGCAGGTGCTGCGCCAGGTGTCGCCCGGCCTGGAGGGCACCGTCTGGCAGCGCACCGACGGCAACGCCCTGGCCGGCGCCGACCGGGCCGGCGGCCCCGCCGACTGGCTGTTCCAGACGCCAGCCTGCTGGGGCGACGCCACCTGCGCCGACCGGCCCGGCACCCGCGCGCTGCTCGCGAAAATGACCGCCGACGTCTCCGCCGCCACCCGGACCGTCGACGTCTCCAGCCTCGCGCCGTTCCCCGACGGCGGATTCGAGGAGGCCCTGGTCGCCGGGCTCAAGGCCTCGGTCGCCGCCGGGCACCGCCCGGTCGTGCGCATCCTGGTCGGCGCGGCGCCGCTGTACAACGCCAACGTGCTGCCGTCGCGCTACCGGGACGAGCTGGTCGCCAAGCTCGGACCGGCCGCCTCCTCGGTCAGCCTCAACATCGCCTCGATGACCGCCTCGCGCACCGCCTTCTCCTGGAACCACTCCAAGCTCCTGGTGGTCGACGGGCGCACCGTCCTCACCGGCGGCATCAACGGCTGGAGCAAGGACTACCTCGACACCGCGCACCCCGTCTCGGACGTCGACCTCGCGCTCACCGGCCCCGCCGCGACCTCCGCCGGCCGCTACCTGGACACCCTGTGGGAGTGGACCTGCGGCCGGACCGGCCTGCTCGACAACGCGTGGTTCGCCTCCTCGGACGGCGGCGCCTGCCGCCCGTCGATCGAACGCGAGCTCAACCCGCCCGCCCCCACCGCCGGGAACGTCCCGGTGATAGCCGTCGGCGGCCTCGGCGTCGGCATCAAGGACGCGGACCCCTCCTCCCGCTACCAGCCCGGTCCCGTCCCCGGGGCGGCGGACGCCAAGTGCGGCCCGCTGACCCTGCACGACAACACCAACGCCGACCGCGACTACGAGACCGTCAACCCCGAGGAGAACGCCCTGCGCGCCCTGGTCGGCAGCGCCCAGCGGCACGTCGAGATCTCCCAGCAGGACCTGAACGGCACCTGCCCGCCGCTCTCGCGCTACGACTCCCGGCTCTACGACACGCTGGCCGCCAAGCTGGCCGCCGGCGTCAAGGTGCGGATCGTGGTCAGCGACCCGGCCAACCGGGGCACCGTGGGCAGCGGAGGCTACTCGCAGATGAAGTCCCTCGTCGAGATCAGCGACGTCCTGAAGGCCCGGCTCACCGCGCTCACCGGCGACCAGGGCAAGGCCGCCGCGGCCCTCTGCGGCAACCTCCAGCTCGCCTCCTTCCGCGCCGCTCCCACCGCCACCTGGGCCGACGGGCACCCGTACGCGCTGCACCACAAGCTGGTCTCGGTCGACGACTCGGCCTTCTACATCGGCTCGAAGAACCTGTACCCGGCCTGGCTGCAGGACTTCGGCTACATCGTCGAGAGCCGCGGCGCGGCCGCGCAGCTCGACCGCGACCTGCTCGGCCCCGAGTGGCAGTACTCGCAGGCCGCCGCGACCGTCGACTGGTCCACCGGGACCTGCCGCGCCTGACGTCCGGCGCCCGACGTCCGGCCGGCGGGCTCCCTGCTCCGGAATCCCGGGGCGGGGGGCCCGCCGTCCGCGACGGCCTGGACACCCTCGCCGAGCTCGCCGCCGCCCACGCGGGCGAACCCCTGGACGACCTCGTCCGCTTCCTCGCCGACCACCACCCCAGCGACGGCCACGACGACATGGCCGTCCTCGCCATCCGCACCCCCGCCGAGGAGCGGACCGACCGGCGTCCGTAGCGTCGCCCCGGCGCCAACGCCTGCCACTACTTGAGCAGGAAGTCGTGCACCGCCTGCCGTCCGGCCGGGTTCGCCGCCCGGTTCTGCACCGAGTGCGCCGCGCCCGGGACGATCACGATCTGCGGATGGTGCGCGAACTCGGCCTGCTGGAAGAGCAGTTCATAAGGCGTGGCCAGGTCCCGGTCGCCGCCGAGCAGCAGCACCGGCACGTCGGGCAGCTTGCGGTGCGCCGGCAGGATCGGCGGGACGGGCTCGCGCGGCCAGTCCAGGCAGACCAGGAGGCTGCCGAGCCCGGTCGCGGTCGCAGGGTCGAACGGCCAGGTCTGCTCGGTGGTCAGCCGTTGCCGGGTGCGCTCCAGCGCGGCCGGCCGGCCCTCGACGGGGGTGTCGGTGGTGCCCCACGGGAAGTGCGAGTCGGCGCACAGGGTGGCGGAGTGCAGCCCCTGGCTGAGATCCCCGGCCGGGGCGGCGTCGACCTCCCGGTGGACGAGTTCGAAGAAGTCCTGGAGCTTCGCGGGCTGCCCGGCGGCGGCCTCGTGCAGGATGTCCGGCACCCCGCCGTAGTCCGGGTCGATGAACTCGTAGCCGGTGAGCGCACTCAGGATCTGCGCTCCGTTGCCGTACCGCCGAACGGTGGTGGCGAGGTCGGCGGCCGGATCGGTGGTGCAGCCGGTGGCCCGGCAGGCGGCCCGCAGGACCCGGGCGCTCGCGGGCAGCGCGGCCAGGTCGAGGGGGTCGAAACCCTGTGGCGGCGCCACCGAGTCGAGCACCAGCCGCGCCACGTGCGCCGGGTGGGCGAGCGCGTACCGCTTCGCGACGATGGTGCCGTAGGAGACGCCGTCCAGGGTGAGGCGCCGGTCGCCGAGGGCACGGCGCAGCAGGTCGATGTCGGCGACGGTGTCGGCGGTGCTGTAGTGGCGGGCGTCGGTGCCGAGGGCGGTGGCGCAGTCGGCGACGGACCGCTTGCGCGGCAGGGCGAGGTCGGAGGAGCCCATGTCCTCCTGGAGGCCGGGGCATTGGAGCGCGTTCCGGCCGGTGCCGCGCTGGTCGTACATGACCAGGCGGTAGTCCTTGAGGACGGGCTCCAGCTTGCCCGCGATCTGCTTGATCGTCGGGACGCCGGGCTGGCCGGGGCCGCCGGTGAGGAACAGCAGGTCGCCCCTGGGGGCCTTGGTGTTGCCGGTGACGGCGACCGCGAGGTCGAGGCTGCCGGGGGTGGCGCCGCTGTGGTCGAGCGGGACGGTCAGGTTCCCGCAGGTGAACTCGGGCGCGTCCGGGCAGGGTGCCTGCCCGGTGATCCCGCCGCCGGCCAGGGCTTCGCCGTCGGCCGAGGCTCCGGCTAACGCTCCGGCCCCGGCCAAGGCTCCGGCTCCGGCTCCGGCTCCGGCCAAGGCTCCGGCTCCGGTGGAGGCGAGGGCGGGGGTCGCCAGGGTGGTGCCGGCGACCACCGCGAAGGCGCCCGCCAGGGCGGCGATGCGGCCGCGTGTGCTCGTCATGTGTCGTCCTTCCGTTCGCACCGCGTCCGTACGGACACGGTCACGGAAGCAGCCTGTGCCCGGGGCGCGTCGATGGCGAGCGTTCGGGCGGGATCCGAGTGGGAACGAACCGTCAGGCCCCGGACGGCCCCGGAAGGCCCCGGAAGGCGGAGCGGCGCCCGCGTACGGGTGCCGCTCCGTCTCGGGCAGGGCGATGGCGACGAGGTCCAGCGCCCCGCCGAGCATCGGCGCACTGTCGTCACTCAGTGTGATCAGCGTTTGGCGGACGTCGTGAGGCGGGGTGCGGCGGCTTGCGCCTAGCGTGGCGTTCCGGGGGCGATCCGAGTACTTCCGCGGGTCGGGCCGTCCGGGAACCGGAGGTCCGGTCCGCCCTCCAGAAGGCATGTGCACATGAAGCTTCGGGCATGTTCGAACGCGCTGGTGACCACCGCGCTGACCCTCGGTCTGGCCGCTGCCGCGTCCCCGGCCGGCGCGGCGGACCCGCCGCCGTTCCTGGACCGGCTGCACACCGTGTCCGCCGTCGCGTCCACCGTCCCCGAGAACGGCGACGTCAACCCGTACGGCACGTTCACCATCCAGGAGAGCGTCGGTGACCTGCACCGGGGCAACGTCCTGATCAGCAACTTCAACAACTCGGCCAACCTCCAGGGCACCGGCACCACCCTGGTCCAGGTGACCCCGGGCGGCAGCAGGACGACGTTCGCCACGATCGACCCGACCAACCTGCCCGGCCCCTGCCCCGGCGGGGTCGGCCTCACCACGGCGCTGACCGTCCTGCCCGGCGGCTGGGTCGTGGTCGGCAGCCTGCCCACCGCGGACGGCACGTCCGACACCGCCCAGGCCGGCTGCCTGCTGGTGCTCGACCGGCACGGAACCGTCCGGGAGACCATCGCGGGCGACGGCATCAACGGTCCGTGGGACATGACCGCCGTCAGCACCGGAAAGCGCAGCGAGCTGTTCGTCACCAACGTGCTCAACGGGACGGTCGCCGGCGGCGGCGCGGAGGTCGACCGGGGAACCGTCCTGCGGATCACCCTGTGCACCGAGGACGACCAGCCGCCGCAGCGGGTGGCCACCACCGAGATCGGCTCCGGGTTTCCCGAGCGGACGGACCCGGCGGCCCTGGTGGTCGGCCCGACCGGGGTCGGCCTCGGCCATGACGGCACGCTGTTCGTCGCCGACGCGGTGCTGAGCCGGATCACCGCGATCCCGCACGCGGTCGCCCGCACGGACAGCGCGGGCATCGGCCGGGTCGTCACCGAGGGCGGCGGCCTCAACGCCCCGCTGGGGCTGGCGATCGCACCCCGGGGTGACATCCTCACGGTCAACGGCGGGGACGGCAACATCGTCGAGACGACTCCCGAGGGGCGGCAGGTGGCGAGCAAGCAGATCAACAACGAGGGCACCCCGCCCGGCGCCGGCGCGCTCTTCGGTCTCGCGCTGGATCTCGACCAGGACGCCGTCTACTTCGTCAACGACGCGGACAACGCGCTCGACGTCCTTCACTGAGCGCCGGAACCAGGAGGAGCGGTGCACCGGCGGTGGTCGCGGCCGGTGCACCGCGGCCCGCCCACGGCGGGTGGATCGGGCGCCTCCCCGGATCGCGCGCCTCCTGGGAACCGGCGTCTCCGTCGGTATTGTGCGGTTCCGGAAAACCGCAGACGAATACCGGAGGGGACTGCTGTGCGTGATGAAGTAGAACGTCGTATCTTCTCAATGTTTGATTCAGATAACGATCAGATCGTTTCCCGGTCGGAATATCTCTCGCGGGTGGACCGGGTGGTTACGGCCCTGGCTCCCGTGCGCGGCGCCGAAGCCGTGGCCCAGGAAATTCGTTGATCGAACCCGAATTCAACAGGAGAAGATCCAGCTCATGAAACCCGTACTCGTCGGCGCCGCACTGACCGCCGTGGCACTCCTCGAAGCGGCCATTCCGGCCGGCGCCGCCTCCGCCGATCCCGAGGTCGACGCCACCTGCGTGCGCACCCTCCACGGCACCTTCGACACCCCCGTCGGCCTCGGCGGCGGCAACGCGCCCCAGGCCGACACCCTGCACATGACCGGCACCGTGAAGTGCGTCGACCCGGCAGGCCGGCCCGTCGCGGCCGGGACCGTCGACCACACCGTCACCCTGCCGCGCACCGAATGCACCGGCGACGAGCACGGCGACACCTCGGCCACCCGCGTCACCTGGGCGGACGGCGCCGTCTCCACGTTCGGGTTCGACCGCGTCGACGTCGTCAAGGCCTACGGGACCGCCTCGCTGGTCGCCGCGGGCAGGGTCGCCTCCGACAGCGCGCGCTTCGCCGGTGACACGCTGAACGGCGCGGGCACCAGCATCAGCACCGGGTGCGGCACCATGGCCGGCGCCCGCACCGTCGACTCCACGACGGTGATCCGCTTGTCCCACCGGCCGGGGCCGGCAACCGGCTGACGCACCGGAAGCCGGGCCGGGGTCGTCGGCGCGAGGGACCGGCGTGCGCCCGTCGCCGGTCCGGGCGGGCGCGTCAACGATGCGTCAGTAGCGCGTCGGTGGGCGTCAGGGGTTCGTCAGGGAGGGTGAACGCGCTTGCCCCGGGCATGCGGGCGGGCTTTGATGGAGCACATGCACCGCTCGACACGCCACCACGACCGCCCGCCGCATAGTCGGCCGCGGATCGTCGCTGTCGCGGTCGCCACCGCCGTCCGGTAGGACCGAGCCGCTTCCCGCTCTCCGCCGGCCGCGGGGTGCGGGGTCCGGTGTCCTCCACCGGTTCCGTGCCGATCACCGCCGCCCGTCCCCCGGCCCCGACCGGCTCCGAGGGGCGGGGGACGGGCGGCCTCCTCTCATCGCACCACACCTTTCCCGCACCGGCGGCCCCGGGAGCGAGCGGCCCCGTGCCGCGCAACTCCCGCACCCCGCCGGTGCCTTCCACCCTTGGATGGGTCATGTCCGACACTGTGCTGTCCGCCCGCACCGCCCTCGTCACCGGTGCCTCCTCCGGGATCGGCTGGGAGACCGCCCGACTGCTCGCCGGGTACGGTGCGACCGTGCTCGTGCACGCCCGGACCGCCGCCGAGGCGGCGGAAGCCGTCGAGCGGCTGGTCGCCGCGGGCGCCCGGCGGGACCAACTCGTCGAGCTGGCAGCCGACTTCACCCACCTCGCGGAGGTCGCGGTGCTGGCCGGTGCGGTCGTCAAGCACTATCCGGCGCTGGACCTGCTGGTGAACAACGCCGCCGCGATGGCGCCCGAGCGCTGCACCCTGACCGGCGACGGCAACGAGGTCTCGCTCCAGGTCAACTTCCTGGCCGCGCACCTGCTGGCGAGGCTGCTGCGCGCCCCGCTCGCGGCGGCCGGCGACGCCCGGATCGTCAACGTCTCCTCCTCGCTGCACCGCACCGCCTCGATGAACTGGTCGGACCCGCACCGGACGAAGAGGTACTCGCGGGTCGCCGCGTACGCGCAGTCGCAGTTGGCGCTCACCATGGCGACCGCCGGGATGGCCCCGGCCGGCTCCGGCATCACCGCCGTCAGTCTCGACCCGGGCCAGTGCGCCACCGCGCTGCTGCCGCTGTACGGGCGCACCGGCGCGCCGGCGGCGGAGGGGGCGGCGGCCGTGGTGCGGCTCTGCCTGCCGGGGACGGTCGTGGCCAACGGCGCCTACTTCGACGGCGAAGCCATCGCGCCCGTGGCGCAGGCCGCCCAGGAGGAGCGCTCGCTGAAGCGACTGGCCAGGCTCGCCGACCAGCTGGCCGGCCTGGCCGCCTGAACCGCCGGCACCCCACGGACCGGGAGGAGGAGCGCGATGTCCAGGCGCGCCCGCAAGAAGAAGGCCCGGCGGAAGAAGAAGGCCAACCACGGCCGGAAGCCCGGGCGTTGACCCGATGGACCCACCCGGTGCCGCGTGCCACCGGCACCGGGTGCGCCGCTTGAGGACCCCGGGGCCCGCCGTCCGGCTGTACGGACGGAGGGCCCCGGGGCTCGGCGCTCCCGGAAGGTGCTCGGCGTACGGGCCTGCGACGGGCCTTGCCGGGCAACAGCGGACGATCACCGGCCGAAGCACCGCCAAGGCTTCGTCAAGATCGCGGCCGGCGGCGTCAAGGAGGCGTTAGAGCGAGCGGACGGGTGTTCGGCCGCGCCTAGCGTGAGCTGCGAGGAAACGGTTCTCCAGCCGGGCACGCGTCCCGGCGGCGGACCGTTGGCCGAACCCCGACCCCCGGCGGCCTCCGGGGAAGGTTCGGCGGCCGGTGAAACAGGGGGAGGGGGCGCGCGGCGATGCCAACGGGAACGTCGGGCGGTACGGCGGTCGTGGGGAAAACGGTCGCGCCGGAGACGGCGCGACAGGAGACAGCCGAACCACCACCCGGGCCGCGCGCCCCCCGTCACTGGCGCCCCGGGCGCAGCCGGGCCCGGTGGACCACCCCGCGCCTGGTGCGCGGGCTCACCGGCCTCTGCCTTGCGGCGCTGCTCGGCGCCGGAGCGGTCGGCGGCGCCGTCCTGGGCGGGGCCCGGGACGGCACGGACGTGATCGGTCACCGGGCGGCCCCGCAGGTGGTGCGCTCGGCGGACCTGTACTTCGCGCTCAACGACATGGACGCCCAGGCCGCCAACCTGCTGCTGTTCGGCGCCGATCCGGACTACGCGGCGCCGCGCAGGGCGACCCTGGACACCTTCGAACAGCGGCGCACCCAGGCCGACACCGACCTGCAGCAGGTCGCGGAGGCGGCGGCGGGCGACCGGGCCGGGGAGCGGGCCGTGCAGACCGTCATCGGTGAACTCGGGAGCTACGAGGCCCTGACGGCCCGGGCCCAGCTGCTGGAGGACCAGGCCCGGGCCCCGGCCGGCCGCCCGTCGGCCGAGGCCCTCGCGGCCTACCGGCAGGCCACCGACCTGCTGCGCCAGCGCCTGCTGCCCGCCGTCGACGACGTCACCAAGGCCAACGCGGCCGTCGTGGAACGCAACTACACCGACCGGCGTGACGCCCTGTCCGGCGGCCGGTGGTGGATCCTGCTCACCGGTCTGGTCGTGCTGGCCGCGCTCGGGCTGCTGCAGCGGGTGCTCGCCGTGCGCTTCCGGCGGCTGGTGAACGTGCCGCTGGCCGTCACGAGCCTGCTCGCCCTCGTGGGGCTGGCCGCCGCGCTGACACTGGCCTCCCGGACCGATCACCGGCTGGTGATCGCCAAGAGCAACTCCTTCGACTCGGTGATCGCGCTCAGCCGGGCGCGCGCGGTGGCGTACGACCTGAACGCCGACGAGAGCCGCTACCTGACCGACCCCGCCCGGGCGGCCGCCTACGAGCAGAGCTTCCTCGACAAGACCCAGTCCTTCGCCCGGGTCGACGGTGCCGCCCTCGCCGCGTACAACGACCGGCTCGCCGTACTGGCGGACCGGCACCGGGCCGACCACGGCCAGGTGGGGTTCGGCGGGTACCTCGGCGACGAACTGCGCAACATCACCTTCCCCGGGGAGCAGGACGCGGCGGAACGGGTCCTGGCCGCCTTCCAGCAGTACCAGCGCGACGACCGGAGGATCCGCGAGTTGAACGCCCAGGGGAGGCTCAAGGAGGCCGTCACCTACAACACCGGCCTCACCCCCGGCCAGTCCAACGCCGACTTCGGAACGCTCGCTGCGGCCCTGGACGACAACCAGGCCATCAACCAGCGCGCCTTCGACGCGGCCGTCGCCGCCACCGACGGCGACCTCGACGCCGTCACCGCGGGTACGGGCGCGGCGGTGCTGGCGGCGGCACTCGCCCTGACCGTGCTGGGAGTGCGGCCGCGCCTGCGCGAGTTCTCCTGACCCAGGGGCCGGGGCCGTCATGGAGTCGGCTCCGGGGACGCTCTCCGTTCCTGCCCGGGCCCTCTGCCGTGGGGAGGTCCGAGACCGTCCGCCGGGTGCGGTACGGCGCGAGGAACGCGCTGAGGGCGGTGGCATCCGCCCACCGCTGAGATCCACAAGTCTTAGTACTCATATACGAGTTGTCGCCATTTCTGTCCGTTCCCGAGGCACTCCCCGGTGCGGGCTTGTACGGTGATTCCCCCTGCCCGGCAGGCGGGTTCCCACGGGTTCGCGCCGGCCGCGTCGGCGGGAGCGATACGGGGACAGGGACAGGGACACCACGCACGCATGGGGCCGTGAGGCTCCGAGGGGGAGAGATGGCGTACCTCGTTGAACTGCCGGTCGGTCCGGGGGCCGGTATCCCGGACGTCGTGAGGATCGAGATCGAGCAGGCCGCGGAGGGCCTGGTGCAGGTGGCCCGGCCCGGCCAGGTGGTGGCCCGTGCCACACGGTCGCTGGGCGAGATGCTGGCCGGGGTGAGGCCGGTGGCGCAGGACTTCGTCGACGGCTTCCGCGGCATGGCCCACGCACCGGACGAGATCGGCATCGAGTTCGGGCTGTCGCTGTCCGCGGAGGCGGACGTGGTGATCTCCAGCACCTCGGCGCAGGCGAACTTCAAGGTCTCGCTGACCTGGAAACGGACACCGGCCGACGGGACGGACCAGGTGGTCGAAGCGGCGGCGGAGGAGCCCGCGCCGTGACGGCGCCGGTCCCCGGGCCCGTGGAGGGCGTCGGGTCGAACGCGCTGGACGCCGCGGTGCTGCGGATCCACGACGCGCTGAGCAGGCCGGTCGGTGCCGGCTTCCTGGTCGCACCCGACCTGGCCGTCACCTGTGCGCACGTGGTCTCGGCGGCGCTCGCCGGGCAGGGCGTCGAACCGGGCGTCGGGTCCTGGGTGTTCGTGGACCTGCCCCTGCTGCCGGTGCCGTCCGGGGCGGGTCGGCCGGCCGTGGCGGGGGTGATGGCGGTCGTCGAGCACTGGGTGCCGCGGACCCCGGAGCGCGGCGGGGACGTCGCGGTGCTGCGGCTGGCCGCCCCGCTGGCCGGCGCCCGCCCGGTCCGGCCCGTCGAGACCAGGGCCGAGAACGTCTGGGACCACCCCGTGCGGGTGTTCGGCTTCCCGGTGGGCCGTTCGGACGGGGTCTGGCACGCGGGCGTGCTGAGGGGCCGACAGGGCGGGGGGCTGCTCCAGGTCGACCTCGCCTCCCGGGGCTACCGGGTCTCCGGGGGGTTCAGCGGGAGCCCGGTGTGGGACGACCGGCTCGGCGGGGTGGTCGGCATGGTGACGATCGCCGAGGCGACCGATCCCCCGGTGAGCTACCTGACCCCCACCGACGGCCTGACGGCGGCCTGGCCCGGGCTGCGGGCCGTCGCGATGCCGCCGTCGCCGTTCCGCAGCCTGACCTCGTTCCAGGAGTCGGACGCGGCGGTCTTCCACGGCCGGCACACCGAGAGCGAGGAGGTCGCCGTCCTGACGGCGCGCGAGCGCTGGGTCACCGTCGTCGGCCCCTCCGGCTCCGGGAAGTCGTCGCTGGCCATGGCCGGGGTGGTCCCCCGGCGCCGTGCGGCGGGGGCGCTGGCGGTGACCCTGCGGCCGGACTCCGGCAGCAGTCCGCTGTCGGCGCTGGCCGCCGCGCTGCTGCCGTTGCTGGAGCCGGCGCTGTCGGCGACGCAGCGTCTTGAGCGGGCCCCCGTCCTGGCCGCCGTGCTGGCCGGGCCGCGAGGCATGGCCGACCTCGTGCCCCGGCTCCTGGAAATCCACGGCGCGAACCAACTGCTCCTGGTGCTGGACCAGTTCGAGGAGCTGTTGGTGCGCGGCCGGTCCGCCGTCGACGAACTGGCCGCAGTGCTGTTCACCGACACCCTGCCGAACACCGTCCGCGTCCTGACCACCCTGCGGGCCGACTTCCTGGAGGAGGCCCTCGCCCATCCGCTCCTCGGCCCGGTCATCGGCCGGCAGGTCTACGCACTCGGCCCGATGAGCCGCGAGCAGCTGCACCAGGTCGTCACCGCGCCGGTCGACGCCGTCGCGGGGGTGCGCTACGCGCCCAACCTGGCCGAGCGCCTGCTGGACGACACCGGAGCCGAACCGGGCGCGCTGCCGCTGCTGGGCTTCACCCTCGACCTGCTCTGGCGGCGCCAGGACGCCGGTCTGCTGACCCACCAGGCCTACGAGGCGCTCGGCGGCGTCAAGGGCGCGCTGGGCGCCTACGCCAACGACGTCCTGCGGTACAAGGTTTCGCCGGAGGAGGAGAAGGGGGCCGCCCGTCGTCTCTTCACCCAGCTCGTCCGGGTGCCACTGGGTTCGCTGTCCGCCACCCGTCGGACGGCGTTGCGCACCGAGCTCGGCGAGGACGAGTGGCGCATCGCCCGGCGGCTCGCCGACGAGCGGCTGCTGGTCGTCGGGCGCAGCGCCGAAGGCGTGGACACGGTGGAGCTCGCGCACGAGGCGCTGATCAACGCCTGGGACAAGCTGCGCGCCTGGGTCGAGGAGGACCGCGCGTTCCTGGCCTGGAGGGAGGTCCTGCGGCACGACCGGGAGCGCTGGGAGCGCGGCGGGCGCGACCACGATCTGCTGCCGAAGAGGATCACGCTGGCGGGCGCCGAGCCCTGGTTGCACAGCCGGGCCGGGGATCTGAGCGAGGCCGAACGGGACTACCTGGAACGCGGTCGCGTCCACCGCCGGTCGCGCCGGCGGAGGCAGGGCACGGTGGCCGCGGCGCTGTGCGTGACGCTGCTGGCCGCCGCGACCGGGGGCGTGCTCACCGTGCGGGAACGCCACGCCACCGCCCGGGAGCGGGAGGCCACCGCCCAGAAGGCCGCGGTCGTCGACTCCAAGGATCTGGCCGCCCGCGCGCAGGCCCTCGGCGGCACCGATCCCGGACTGGCCGCCCAGTTCGCGATCGCCGCCCACCGGACGTCCCCCACCCAGGAGGCCGCCGCCCAGCTGTACGACCTGAGCGGCTCGTTGCTGAACAGTGTCGTCGGCGAGGCCGGGAAGGACACCCTCGTCATGGCGACCGCCGCCCGCGCGTCCCTGGTCGCCGCGGTGAACCAGGACGGAGTGGTCCGGATCTGGGACATCGCCGACCCGGACGCGCCGGCGCTCCGCTCGACCGTCGAGGTCGGCCTGACGGGCATCGCCCTCACCCCGGACGGGTCCCACCTGGCCGCCTCGTGCGGCACCGGGGGAGGCCTGTGCCTGTGGAGCCTCGCCGACCCCGGGAAGCCCGTGATCGCGGCCCGTCTGCCCTTGGCGACCGACCCGACGGGGGAACGGGCGGGCGTCATGTCGATGGCCACCAGCGCGGACGGCACGCTGCTGGCAGCGGCCCTGGGAAACGGCGACACCCGCCTGTGGTCGATCGCCCGGCCCACCGCCCCCACGGAGCTCGCCCGGCTGCGCAACCCGACCGGGCAGGGACCCGCGGCCCTCGCCGCCGTGGCCTTCGCACCGCGGGGAAGCCTGCTCGCCACCACCGTTCTCGGCGGCAGGACCCAGCTGTGGGACATCGCCGACCCGGTCAACCCGGTCGACCCGGTCGACCCGGCCAATCCGGCCACCCTGGAGACCGGGTACAAGTCGATCGTCTTCAGCCCCGACGGCGGCCTGCTGGCCGCCGGAAGCCAGCGGGACGTCGGTCTCTGGCGGCTCGGGGACCCGGCCCACCCCGAGGCCGTCAGAGTCTCGACGGGGGGCTCCGCGAACGTGAGTGCGGTGGCCTTCAGCCGGGACGGCCGCCAGCTCGCCTACGGCGGGACGGACGTGAAGGACCCCAAGGGCGATCTGTGCTTCGTCCCCCTGTCCGCGGACAACCTGGCCCTGGTGTCCGCGAAGTCGAGCTGCATGAAGACGGCCTCCGGCCTCTACGCCATGGCCACGACCGTGGCCGGCGGGCTGCTGACCGTGGGCGCCGACGGCGTGCTGCGCCGGTGGCGCGCACCGGTCCGGCAGATCGACGAGGCCCGGCTGCCCGGCGGCCTCCCCTCCTGGTCGTTCAGCCCGGACGGCCGCCTGATGGCCGCGGCGCAGCAGGTCACCGCAACGGCGCCGACCCCGACCACGCAGTCCGTCGGGCTCTGGGACCTCTCCGCGTCCACGGGCCCCGCACTCGTCGCGACCCTGCCGGTCTCCGTGCGGAGCACCGCGTTCCTCCGCGCGGACGCGCTGCTGACCGTCGGATGGGAGGGCGAGGTCCGGCTCTGGAACGTGAGCGATCCGCACCGCCCGGTCAAGGCCGGCTCCCTCGGCACCGCCGACTTCCCCGCCACCCCGTCGACCGTCGGTGACGTGATCATCAGCTTCGGGGTGACCTGGGACGACAGCGGCCACCTCATCGCGGTGATCAGGGGCCGGGCACTCCACCTGTGGCGGGTCACCGACTCGCTCGACGCGACGGAGGTCGGCTCGATCCCCGCCCCCGACGCCGACGGCCACGACGCCGGCCTGGTGAACCACGGCCGCACGGCCTACCTGGCGAGCAAGGCCGGCTTCGACTGGTGGGACGTCAGCGACCCGGCGAAACCGAGGCGCACCGGCTCGTCGGCGATCAAACCCCCGGAGGGCTCCTCCGATTCCGGCGGCTCCGCCGACTCGCTGAACATGGGTTCCGCGCTCTCCCGCGACACCCCGGCCGGTACGGTCATGGCCGTCACGAGCACACCGGACACCAGCTGCAAGTGCTCGGCCCTGGAACTGTTCCACTTCACCGCCGGCGGCGAGCCGACGTCGAGGGTCACCGTGCCCGGTGCCTTCAACGACGTCCTGGGACTGAGCAGCGACGGCCGGCTGCTCGCCGCCGGCGCCAACAACGGAAGCGCCGTCTCCCTCTGGGACATCGGCGATCCGGGGCATCCCCGGCCCGAGACGACCATTCAGACGGTGCAGGGCGTCAAGGGCGTCGAATTCGCCCAGAACGGCGCGCTCATGGCCATCTGGAACAGCGGCACCCTGGAACTCTGGGACGTCCGCAACCCCACCAGCCCCGTTCTCGTGGTCTCCGTGGCCAATCCGAGCGGCGACACGATCCGCGCGGTCGCGCTCGTGGCGACCGGGCCCACCCTCCTCGTCGCCTCCAACAGGACCGTCTCGCTGCTCGACACCGATCCCGCCAGGCTCGCCGACCGCCTGTGCTCCTACAGCAGGGGCTCCGTCAGCCCCGCCCAATGGCGCCTGTACGCGCCCGACATCGCCTACCGGAACCCGTGCCCGAGCCGCTGACAGGGCTGCGGCCGTCCTCGGCCGCAGCTGCGGACAACCCTCAGGCTCCGTGCTCCCGGGCGGACGCGATGGCCGCCCGTACCGTTTCCAGCAGGGCTTCCAGGCCCTGGGCCCGCTGCCATTCCTCGGCCGAGAGGTGCCAGGTGTGCTGCGTCGCCGGGGCCTCGGGCGGACCGGCGACGACCTCGACGGTCCGCCTCCCCTTCCGGTCGGGGCCCGTGACCCGCAGGTCCGTGTTCCGGATGTGGAACCGCTTCGGAGAGCTCCCGAAGACCTCCAGGACCCGGCCGTCGAACGTGTAGAACTCTCTGCCTGCCCTGGCCGTGATCTCGTCGGTCATGGGGCGACGCTACACGCGGGACCCGCGGCTGTCAGGCCTCCGTCCGGCGGCAGGTCCGTCACCGCTCCGGCCGCGGGGCGTGTCACGTGATCCAGGTACCGCCGCTCCGGCACCGGATCTTCGTGACTGTCCGTGACCATCGCGGCTCGGCAGGATCTACCTCACCGAACGGAACGCCGGCAGGAAGGCGGACCGGACAGGTGGCGGCGGTGACGCCCCCTGGCCGCCCGCACCCGTACCGCGTTGTGCCGGTCCGCCTGACGCTTCCTCCGAACTCGTCCGAAAGCAGCCCATCATGAGCGCCGTTAGCGCCCGCCTGAAGAAGTCCGCCACCGCCACCGCCCTGGCCGCCAGCCTCCTCGCCGGGGCCGGTACGGCTCTGGTCGCGGCCCCGACCCCGGCCGTCGCGGCCGACTGCGCCGGCAAGGACGGCGTCGGGGGTGGCAACTGCACCAGCGCCCTGATCGGCGCCGTCTCCGACACCGTCAAGTTCGTCCTCGGTGCGGCCAAGCAGGCGAAGATGGAGAACGCCCAGTTCACCCAGGCCCTGGTCACGAAGCTGAGCAGTGCCGCGCCCGGCTACAACGTCCTCGTCTTCAAGTACGACGGGACGGACGCCTTTGACACCAAGTGGTTCAAGAACGACTACTCGGCGAACATGCGGGGGGTGATGTTCGAGGACGACGTCAGGCTGGAGCACCACGACAAGGAGGGCGGGCCGCAGGGCTACGACGACTTCAAGGTCTGGGTCTTCGCGGGCGAATCGGACTTCGTCAACTACGGTGACGGCGGCTTCATGAACTGGGCCTTCATCGGCCACGACTCGGACACCAGCGGCCACGGGGGCCGGCACATCCACTTCCCGGCCCGAGTGGTGCCGGGGTCCACCAGCGGCTCCACCCCGCCGCCCGGAACCCCCTCGACGCCGCAGGTGCCGATCGGCGGCCAGGTCATCACCGTCCCCGCGGTCCCCATCAGCAGCCCGGAGACCCCCGGCATCCCCGCGCACGAGACCGGCGACACCGGGAGCAGCATCCCCGGCGGCCACATCCGGATGGGGTTCGGTGTCGCCGACTCGGGCGCCGCCCAGCTGGGCGGCACGCTGCGCCCGAGCGTCAAGAACGGCCGGGCCCCCGCCGCCAACGGCTCCGCGAGCGGCAGCCCGGTCACCGCCGCCACCAGCACCGCCGCCAAGTCCACCGGCTGGGTCTTCACCCAGGACGCCGGCGGGCTGTACAAGATCACCAACGCCGTCACCGGCCTGGCCCTCACCGAGAACACCAAGAGCTACCTGGCCGAGGCGCGCCCCTGGACGGGCTCCGCCGCCCAGAAGTGGGAGGTCTTCGCGTTCGGCGACGGCGAGTACCAGATCCGCGTCAGCGCCGACGACTGCCTCACCTACGACGAGGACAACAAGGCCCTCGGGGTCTGGACCTGCACCAACGACTGGAACCAGCGCTGGACGATCAAGGCCTGACCGCCCCTCGCCCGACTCCGCGCCCGACTCCGCGCCTGGCCCCGCGCCTGACTCCGCCCCTGCCGGGACCCGCCGGCGGGGGCGGGCCCGTGTCCGGCCCGACATCGCGCACGCGCCCCGGGGCCGCGTCACGAGGCGGGGAGGCCGTGGCCGTGGGTGAAGGCGAACAGTGCCAACTGCATGCGGGTGGTGGCGCCGGTCTTGCTACGGATCCGTCGGAGGTAGGTGTCGACGGTGTGCGGGCTGAGCTGGAGGCGGCGCGCGATGGTGTCGTAGGTGGCTCCTCGGGCCAGCAGCTCCAGCACCTCCACCTCCCGGCGGCTCAGGGCGGGGGTGGCGGTGGCGGGTCGGGACATCGGGGCACTCTCCTGGCTGAGGGGACGTCGAACGGGAGCGGTGGTCACGGCGACCGTTCAGTAGACGGGCTGGCAGGAGGGGGTCGCGCACGAGCCGCCCCACGAGGTGTCGTCCGCGTGAACGTTGCGGGCCGCCGTCGGCTGGTCCTGCGGAACGGCGAGCGCGGCGGGGGCGCTGATCCCGAGAAGGGCCGCGAGCAGTACGGCGGCGGTGATGAAACGCTTCATGGAGTCCTCCTGGAGGGAACCTCAACGGTTCGCCGAGCGGGTCCCGGCCTGTGATCTAGCATGTCGGCGAGATGATCACGCGCCTATGGGCCGACCACCTCACCAAGCTGGGTGGCAGCAAAGTGACTGGGGGATGTACATGGATGTTTCCGGCGAACCGGACGATCGGGCGGGCGGAACGGAACCCGATCAGGTCGACGTGGCGGTCTACTCCTGGGTACTGGAACACCACCGGCTCGAACCCGCCGCCATCGCCGCAGACTTGGGACTGAACCCGGACCGGGCCGCCTCCTCGGTACGCAGGCTGAGCGCCCTGCGCCTGGTGTACCCGGACCCGCAGGACCCGGCGGCGGGCTACGCCGTCGCACCGGAGGCCGCGATGGCCCGGCTCGCCGCCCCCGTCGAGGCCCGGATCCGGCGCGAGCAGGAGGAGCTGGCCAGGGGACAGGCCCAACTCGTCGGCTTCTTCCCCCACTACCGGCGGAGCGGGCGGATGGCCGGCGCCGGTGAGGGGATCGAGGTCATCAGCAGCCTGCAGGAGGTACGGGCGGCACTCGACCGGGCCTCGGACAGCTGCCGGAGCGAGGTACTGGCCAGCCAGCCCGGTGGCGGAAGCCGCGTGCCGGAAGCCATGGAGGAAGCACTCGGCCGTGACCGCGCCCTGCTCGCCCGCGGGGTGCGGATGCGCACGCTCTACCACCACACCGCACGCTTCAACGGCCCCAGTCAGGCGTACGTGGAAGCGGCCTCGCCGCTCGGCGGCGAGTACCGCACCGTCCACGAGCTGTTCGGCCGGATCATCGTCTTCGACCGCGAACTCGCCTTCATCCCCGCGAGCGACGGCTCCTGGGGCGCGGTGGCGGTCCGTCAGGAGTCACTGGTCGCCTATCTGTGCGAGATCTTCGAACAGTCCTGGTCGTGTGCCAGGCCGTTCTCCGCCGCCACCGAGGACGGCCTGGAGCAGGTCTCCCAGGAGATCGACCGGACCATCCTGCGGCTGCTCGCCGCCGGGCTCAAGGACGAGACGATCGCCCGCCGCCTCGGGATGTCTCTGCGCACCGCGCGGCGTCACATCGCCGACATCATGGGACAGTTGGACGCCGAGAGTCGGTTCCAGGCCGGTGTGGCCGCCGCTCGTACCGGGCTGCTGGGCGAGTAGCGACACCCCGGGAGGCAGGGGTGCGGGGGTGGCCGGGTCACTCGGGTGGCAGGGTCACGTGAGTCCGGGACCGGAGGCGCGGGACCGGGTTCGCGTGACTGTCCCGGCGCCACCACCGGAATCCATGATGGAGCCCGGCGAAGGGAAGCCTCCCGACGCGAGGCTCCGGAACGGAGGACGACGGTGCAGTGGGGGCCGGACGATCAGGAGAACGAACCGGCCGACGAGAGCGGCTACCTCCGGGAACTCGCCGCGTTCCTTTCGGCCCGGTCCGGTGGAGGACCGGCCGTCCTGTGGACGGACTACGAGCCCCCCGTCACCGGCGACCCGTCCACGGCGGAGGCCGCGGCAGCCCTCGCCACCGGGCTGAGCGCACTGCTGGGCGTCACCGTCCGGAGCCTCCCTCAGGGCCCCGCGGACCCGCACGCGGCACAGATGCGACAGGCCGATTCGGAGGAACTCCTGGTACTCCAGCTGTCCTCCGTCACCGACATCCTGGTCGGTGCGCCGACCGCCTCGACGGCCTCGACGGACACGATCCCCGGTCCGATCGGCTCCACCGCCTCGACCGACGCGCACCGGGTGCCGCTGGCGGTCCGACTGCGGGGCGGCCAGGCGCTCTTCGTCCCGTGCCGCTCGACCTGCACGCTGCTGCCCGAGCCGGGCTCCCGGCATGCGGTGCTTCAGATCCCGACACCGCGGACCGGGCCGCGGGCCCGTCCCGGGAGAGGCCCCCGGCCCGGCGTCGGCTCGTAGCCACCGGGGTGATCCCGGTGCGGCTCCGGTCCGGAGCCGCACCGGCCCGGCGGCGGGCTACCGGTTGCCCAGGGGGCCCGGGTAGAGGTACTCCTCGGCGGGGAGCGTGGTCCCGTGGGCCCAGGCGTCGAAGAAGCCCTTGAGGTCCTTGCCCGACACCCGCGCGGCCAGTGCCTCGAACTGCGGGAACGAGGCGTTGCCGTAGGCGTGGTCGGCGGTCCAGCGGCGCAGGGTGGCGAAGAACGCGTCGTCGCCGACGGTGCGCCGCAGGGCGTGCAGCATCAGGGAGCCCTTGAAGTACAGGGCGGGGGCGAGCTCCTTGCCCTTCCCGGGGTCGTACAGCTTCGTGGACCAGAACGAGGGGTTGTCCTTGTTCTCGGCGACCACGTGGGGGTAGAAGCCGGTGTCGAGGTCGGCGCCGTTGTGCTCCTCCCACAGCTGGTTGGCGTACTGGGCGAAGCACTCGGCGATGCAGCCGTCGCGCCAGTCGGTGAACGAGACGCTGTTGCCGAACCACTGGTGGGCGCTCTCGTGGACCACCCCTTCGTCGTAGAGGGCCCCGATGTACGTCGGCCGGCTCTGGGTCTCCAGGGCCGCCGCACCGCGTCCGGGATTCTTGGACTCGCCGACCACGATCGCGCCCGCCGAGGAGAACGGGTACGGGCCGAACTTCGAGGCGAGGAAGGCCAGGACGTCCGGTTGCGCGGCCTCCGTGGCCGCGTCGATCGGGACGTCCGGGCTGTACGCCGTGATGACGGGCCTGCCGTCGGGCAGCTGGGCCCGGTGGACGGTGAACCGGTCGATGGCGACCGTGCCGAGGTACGTCGCCATCGGCCGGTCCTCGCGCCAGCGGAACGTCGTCGTGCCGTTGGCGGTGGTGGTGGGCCCCGGCAGGCCGTTGCCGATGGCGGTCCAGCCGTCGGGGACGGTCGCCGTGAGGGCGAAGGTGGCCTTGTCGGACGGGTGGTCGTTCGACGGGTACCACGAGGTCGCGGAGTGCGGTTCGCCCGACACGTTCGCGCCGCCGTTCGTCAGGGTGTGCCAGCCCTCGGCGTCGGGCGTGCCGGCGTACGTCACCCGGACGGCGAACGTGGCGCCCCGGGCGACCCGTTGGGCCGGGACGACGACCAGCTTGTGCTCGCCGGAGCGCGAGAAGGACCGCGCGGGCGTGCCGTTCACGGTGACCGAGGAGACCGTGAACCCCTTCAGGTCCAGGTTGAAGCGGTCCAGCGCCCGGACGGCCCGGGCGGTGACGGTCGTGTCGCCGTCCAGGTGGTCCGTGCGCGCCGGGTCGTAGGCGATCCGGACGTCGTAGTGCCCCACGTCGTAGCCGGAGTCGCCGTCATCGGGGAAGTACGGGTCCCCGAGGCCGGCCGCCGAGGCGGGCAGGGCCGTCAGGGCGACGCCGAGGGCGGTCGCGGTCGCCAGCACGGCGGCGGTCCGGCGGCGGGTGGTCGGTGTTCCGGGCATCTGTGCCTCCTGCGGGGGTGTCGGGTGGTCAGGGCCGGGCGGTGGCGGGGGCGGTGGCGGAGAGCTGCCACACCACGCCGATCAGGGCGTTGGTGCTGGTGGTCTGCGTCGCCGGGTCGACGTTGGCGAGGTTGTCGCAGGCATCGTGGATGCAGTCGGAGATGCCGGTGCTGAAGCCGGAGGACGGGATGCCGGCCTTGCCGAACGACTCGTTGTCCGACCCGCCCACGCCGATGTCGAAGGTGGCGAGCCCCCGGGCGGCGAACCACGACTCGAAGACCTGCCCGGCCGCGCTGTCGGCCTGCTGACCGTCCTTCACCACGAGCCACTGCTGGGTGTTCCGGCTGCCGGTCTGGTCGAAGTTGAGGTACAGGTCGACCGCCTTGCGGTCGGCGTCGGACAGGCCGCGGACGTAGTCGGCCGAACCGACCAGGCCGACCTCCTCGGCTCCCCACCAGGCGAACCGCAGGTGCCGGGCGGGCTTCAGCCGGGCCTTGGCCACCTGGAGGGCGGTGGTCAGCACCGTGGCCGAGCCGGACCCGTTGTCGTTGATCCCCGGGCCCTGCTTGACGCTGTCCAGGTGGGCGCCGGAGAGCAGCACGTGGTTCGGGTCGCCGCCGGGCCAGTCGGCGATCAGGTTGTAGCCGGTCGCGCCGTCGTGCGAGAAGCGGCGCACTTCGGTGCGGAAGCCGGCCCGGTCCAGCGCGTGGCGCACGTACGCCAGCGACTCCGCGTATCCGCGGGTGCCGTGCGCGCGGTTGCCGCCGTTGCGATCGGCGATCCGCTGCAGGGCCCGCAGGTGCGGCATCACGTCCTCCTCCGCGACGGTCGGCGCGGTGGCGGGCCCGGAGGGGACCGCGGTGGCCGCCGTGGCGGCGGAGGGGACCGCGGACAGGACCAGGGCCACGCCGAGGACACCGGCGGCGAGGGACAACGGACGGGAGGACGGCTTCGGGGAGGGCTTCGGGGACGGCTTCGGGGACGGCTTCACGAGGGGCCTCTCGGGAGGGGACCGGGGCACTCGGCCCCGGCGGACCCCGCCACACTCTCCGCCCGGTGTCAGGAAGTTGTCAGGAAGCAGTCGGAAAGCGGTGGTGACGTGGGAGGACACGGTCGGGGAACGGCGATCGGACGGCGCTTTACGATCATCCGTATGTGCGCACACGTGGTGGTTGCCGAGGACGATCCCAAACAGGCCGACCTCATCCGCTTGTACCTGGAACGCGAAGGCCACCGCGTCGACGTCGTCCACGACGGCCGGGCCGCCCTGGAGCGGGCCCGCCTCGGATCGGTGCAACTCCTCGTCCTCGACGTCATGATGCCCGTCCTGGACGGCCTGGACGTGTGCCGCGCCCTGCGCGCCGAGTCCCCCCTGCCGGTGCTGATGCTGACCGCCCGCACCGCCGAGGAGGACCTCCTGCTCGGACTCGACCTCGGCGCCGACGACTACCTCACCAAGCCCTACAGCCCCCGGGAGCTGGTCGCCCGGGTCCGCGCCCTGCTGCGCCGCGGCTCCCGGCCGGCCCCGGCCCGGGACACCCACGGCGGCCGGGACGCCCAGGACGCGTCCGGGCCGCAGGCCGTCCTGCGGGTCGGACCGCTCACCGTCGACCCGCTGCGCCACGAGGTCACCGCCCACGGCCGTCAGATCGGCTGCACACCCGCCGAGTTCCGGCTGCTGGAAGTGCTGGCCGGCCAGCCGGGCCGGGTCTTCACCCGCGCCCAGCTGCTGGAACACCTGCACGGCATCGACCGCTACATCACCACCCGTACCGTCGACACCCACGTGATGAACCTGCGCCGCAAGATCGAACCGGATGCGCGCCGCCCCGTCGCCCTCCTGACGGTGTACGGCATCGGCTACAAGCTCGCGGAGGAGCCGCCCGGTGCGTCCTGACACCCCGCTGCGCCGCAGCCTGACGGTCCGGCTGCTCGCGCTCTCCGCCCTGGTCTCCCTGTGCTCCATCGCCGCGACCGCCTGGCTGGCCGCCCGCACGACCACCGGCGCGATCGAGCGGGAGCAGACCCGGGTCCTCGTGGACCACACCCGGATCTACGACGAACTGCTCGGCTACGCCGCGACCCACGCCGACTGGAGCGGGGCGCAGGAGACCGTTCGGCGGCTCGCGGACGCCACCGGGCGCCGCATCGTCCTGGCGACGCCGCGCTTCGAACCGGTCGTGGACTCGGCGGCCGGGGCGGGTGCCGGTGCCGGTGCCGGTGCCGCTCCCGTTTCCGTTTCCGTGAACGGGCCCGAGACCGGTCCCGCGTCGACGACCGGTGAGCGGACGGCCCTGCCCCGTACGCCCACCACCACGGTGGACCCGCTCGCCGTCGACATCGCCATGCTGCCCGGCGCACCGAGCGACCGGATCGACGCCCGCGCGGCGGGGCCGTTCCGGCCGACCGCCGCCGAGCACGCGACCCTGCGGGCCGCCCTGCTGCGGCAGGCGGACTGCCTGCGGTCGGCGCTCGGCATCGAGGCGACCGTCACCGACGACCTCGCCGGGCGGCCGCGGCTGCGGACCACCGACGACCGCGCCGACGGTGTGCGCTGCGCGTCCCCCGTGGTGATGGCGGCCCCGACCGACTCCGAGCGCGCCGCGCTCACCGACCTCACCGCGCTGGTCAACGCCTGCCTGGCCCGCCGGCAGGCCGGTCCCGTCACCCTGTCCCTGGGGCCGGACGGGATCCCGGCAGGGCCGGCGCCGCAGGACCGGGCGATGTCCGCCTGCCTGACCAACGCCCGCCGGCAGCAGCTCGTCCAGTACGTGGCGCCGCCCGTGCTGCTGTTCGTCGACACCCCGGTGACCGCCCCGAAGGTCACCGGCGCCGGAGCCGGGGGCGAGGCCCCCACGGCGGTGTCCGCGTCGATCCCCGCCCACCCCGGGCGGGTCGCCGAGGTCGCGGCCCTGGTGCTGTCGGTGACCGTGGCGGTCACGGTGACGGTCGGCCTGCGGCTCTCCCGGCCGCTGCACGCCCTCACCCACGCCGCCCGGCGGATGGCCGACGGGGACCTCTCGGCCCGGGTGGACGTGACCGGCCGCGACGAGATCGCCGGACTCGCCGCCGCCTTCAACGCGATGGCGGAACGGCGCGGGCAACTGGAGGACCTGCGCAAGGCGATGGTGGGCGACATCGCGCACGAGCTGCGCACCCCGCTGAGCAACATCCGCGGCTGGCTGGAGGCCGTCGAGGACGGCGTCGCCACGGCCGACCGGGCGCTGACGGGCTCGCTGCTCGAAGAGGCCCTGTTGCTCCAGCACCTCATCGACGACCTGAAGGACCTGGCCGCCGCCGACGCGGGCGAACTGGCCCTGTACCGCGAACCCGTGGACGTCGAGGACCTGTTGGCCCAGGTCGCCACCGCGCACGGAGCCCGGGCGCGGGCGTCCGGAGTGGCCCTGGCGCTGGCCGTCGAGCCTTCCCGGGACGCGTCGTCCGGGAACATGTCGTCCGGGAGCGCGCCGGACGGCTCGGTGGCCGGCGCCGAGCTGTTCGCCGACCCGGTGCGCCTGCGCCAGGCCGTCGGCAACCTGGTCGCCAACGCGGTCCGGCACACCCCGGCGGGCGGCACGGTCACCCTGCGGGCCCGCACCGACGCCGACGCCGTCCTCATCGAGGTCGCCGACACCGGCAGTGGCATCGCCGAGGCGGACCTGCCGCTGGTGTTCGAGCGTTTCTGGCGGGCGGAGAAGTCCCGCAGCCGTCGGACCGGCGGCAGCGGTCTCGGCCTCGCCATCGTCCGCAAGCTCGCCGAGGTCCACGACGGCAGCGTCCGGGTGGCCAGTACCCCCGGCAGGGGCTCGGTGTTCACCGTGCGCCTGCCGGTGGCCCCGACAGCGGCGTCGGGGCCACCGGGCCGGGGCCGGAGGGAGCCGGGGGCGACGGCCTCGCCGCGCCCGGGGGTGTCGAGCCGCTCGTAGGCGCCCCGGCCGCCGCCCGGCGCCCGCGAGGTCAGACGACGGTGAGCAGCGTGCCCTCGTACGCGAGCCACTGGGCGAAGGCGTGCAGTCCCTTGGCATGTCCGGTCGCCGGTGTCCAGCCGGGTGGGCGGGGGCCGTCCGGGAACGCCGGCCGGGGGGTGGGGGGTCCGGGCGCCGGTGGATCGGTCCGGACCGGCACCGGGCGGACGGCGGTGTGCACGGCGTGCGCCAACTCGCCGAGCGTGGCGGGCTTTTCGCCCGCTACGGTCAGGGCGCGGGCGGTGGGCCGGGTGCGCAGCACGGCCAGCACGGCGTCGGCCAGGTCGTCCGTGTAGACGGGGTGCACCTCGGTGTCGGGGCCCTCCTGGACGACCACCGGCCGGCTGCGCAGGGCGTCCCACACCATGCGGCCGACGAGGGTGTCCCGGGAGCAGCCGGGGCCGTACACCTCGTCCACGGTCAGGGTGTACGGCCGGGGGTCGTCGGGCAGGTGGATCCTCAGTTCCCGGGCCGGGGCTCCCGCGCGCAGGCCGGTCAGGTCGAGGACGGCGTCGGGCGCCGCGTCGCCGGTGAGGTCGGCCAGTCTGCGTGCGAGGTGCTCGCCGAGCGGTGTGGCGCCGCCGCGCAGGGTGAGGCCGGCGGGCCGCCGGGGCCGGCGGGGGGCCGGGCGGTCGGCGGCCTCGTGTCCGGCGGCCAGCGCGCGTCGTGCCACGGCGGCCAGGGCCTCGCGGCGTTCGGCGAGGTGTTCCTCGGTGCTGGTGTTGCTGATGCCGCCGGGTCCGATCGTCGCGATCGCCTCGGCGTACACCTCGGCCCGTACCGCCGGCGCGGAGCCGTCGACGTCCAGGCCGAGGCGGGCGGCCTCGTGGCCCATGGCGAGGGCCGTGAGCCAGGTCCCGCGGACGTCCGGCGCGTCCGGCTCCGGCCCGGGCGGCGCGAACAGCGTGCGGGGCAGGCCGAGGCCGTGCAGGTACTGCTCGCAGTCCAGGTGCAGCCAGCGTTCGGGGCCCGGCCCGGTGACCCGTACCGCGCAGCGGGCGACGCCGTACTTGAGGAACGGCAGGACCGTCAGGCCGGTCAGCCGGTTCCCCTCGTCGCCGGGCCGGTCGCCGGGCAGGAAGCAGACCGAACGGCGCGGCCCCCGGAAGGCGTTGCCCGAGATCGAGCCGCGGTCCTGGTGCTCGGCGAGGTTGGGGACGGAGACGTAGCGGGGGACGCCGGCGTCCCGGAGGTAGCGGTGCATCAGGATGTCGTCGGGCCAGCCGCCGAGGCGCTCGCGGCCGTAGCGGACGAAGCCTTCGGCGACGGCCCGGGGGAGCACGATCGCGACGCACGGGAAGTACTCGTTGACCGCGCCGATCCAGCGGGCGCCGGCCATGGCGCCGAATCGGGCCGCGGCCCCGTTGCGGGAGTCCCACAGGGCGAACAGGGCCAGTGCCGCGTCCGGCATCGCGTCGACGGCGAGGCGGACCCGTTCGAAGAACGTTTCGGACAACAGCATGTCGTCCTGGACGACCAGTTGGTGGGTTGCGCCGTCCTCGACGGCCTCCCAGGCGGCGAGCGCCGTGCGCAGCACCGAGGGGGTGCCGGTGGGGTCCGGGTCCATGACGACGCGCAGCGTGCCCGGGGGCGCCGCCAGGGCCATCCGCTCGGCGGCCCGCCGGCGCTTCGGGTGGGTCATGACCACCCCACTGAGCTGATGGAGCGTCATCTCATTTCCCTGTCTCTGGTGGGGCGTAAGGGACTTGGTGGATCCACTGGAGCGATCGGCTACTGCGGGTGCCACCGGTTCCGGACAGTACGGATCGCGCCGAGGGCTGGCAAGAGTGCCGAATTCGCACTGGCGGAGCGGTTGGAGATCCACGGATGCTGGGCTGGCACGCCACCTTCCGTGTGAAGCCTGTGGCTGTGTGTGAGCGCGCATCCGAGTTCGCCGTCTCCACGGAAAGGGACACACATGTCCGCTGGATCGCACGCGCCATCGAACGAAGCCGGAGCCGACGGGGGCGAGAGCGTCGAGGCCCGGCTGGAGAAACTGCGCGACGCCCGCGTCGTCGTGACGGGGGGTGGGGGCCTGGTGGGCAGCCGGCTCAGCGCCCTGCTGTGCCGGGCCGGTGCCGAGGTCGCCGTCCTGGACCGGATGGACGCCTACCCCGAGTCCGGCCACGCGGTCTTCGGGGTGGAGAGGAGTGGGGCCCGGCTCGTCGTCGGCGACGTGTGCGACCGGGACGCGGTCGCCGGGCTGCTCCGGGAGGCCGACTTCGTGGTCCACGCCGCCGCCTACGCGGACGTGGCCGCCTGCACCCGGAATCCCGAAATCGCCTTCCGGGCCAATGTGCAGGGCACCCAGGTCGTCCTGGAGGAGGCGGCCCGGGCGCGGATCCGCCGCCTGGTGCTGGTCTCGTCCGCGTCCGTGTACGGCGACGGCCCCGCCGACTCGCCCGGCCCGCACGTGTTCCACGAGGACCAGCCGCTGTTCCCGCTGTCGGTGTACGCGAACGGCAAGCTGTGGGCGGAGCACCAGACCCGGCTGCTGCTCGGGGCGTCGTCGGGGTGCGAGCACGCGATCGTCCGGTACTTCTCGGTGTACGGGGAGCCGCAGATCCCCAAGCCGGGCAGCCACTCCTGGATGGTCCCGTGGCTGTCCCTGCAGGCCCGGCTCGGCCGTCCCATGCGCCTGAACGGGGGCGGCGTCCAGGTGCGCGACCTGGTCCACGTCGAGGACGTGGCCGAGGCGACGGCGCTGGCGCTCGTGGAGGAGGGGATGGCGGGCCGGACGGTGAACGTGGGGACGGGCCGCCCGACGTCCGTCCGGGAGGTCGCGGACCTGCTCACCCCCTACTTCCCGGGGGCGCGCCGGATCGTCACCCCGCGTCCCGAGGGCGATCCGCTCGGGGGCTACGCCTCCACGGAGCGGTGCCGGGAGCTGCTGCGCTGGCGGGCCCGGATCGACGTGGCGCAGGGCGTGGACCGGTACGTGCGGTGGCTGGAGTCGACACCCGAGGCGGTGCCGCGCTGGCTGGTGGAGGAGAACGCGTGACAGTCTGTGGCCCCGTGGACGTCCGCCGTGGGGCGGGCCGCGAAGGAGGCGGTGCGGGCATGGGTTACGTCGGGTCGTACACCTGGTCACTGCGTCAGAAGGTGGGCGGCAGAAAGCTGTTGATGCCGGGCGCCCAGGTCCTGCTGCTCGACGCGGCCGGCCGGGGGCTGTTCCAGCAGCGGGTCGACAACGGCGTGTGGGAGCTGCCGGCGGGCGCCTGCGAGGAGGACGGGGGCTTCGCCGACGCGGCCGTCCGGGAGGTGGCGGAGGAGACCGGGCTGCGGGTGGAGAAGGAGGACCTGGTCGCGTTCGGGTCGCTGTCCGATCCGGCCGTGCACACCCTGACCTATCCGAACGGGGACGTCACCCACTGCTTCGCGCTGTGCTTCGTGGCCCGGCGCTGGTCGGGGGAGCTCGCCCCCGGGGCGGACGAGGTGCGCCGGGCGGAGTTCCGGCGCCTCGACGATCCGCCGGGGCCGCTGCACCCGCCCACGGCGGTGGTGCTGTCGATGTACCGGGCGTTCGTCGCCGAGGGGAGGTTCCAGGCCGGATGAGCGAAGAGCACCGGATGAGCGAAGAGCATCCGATCCGCGCCGCGGTGCCGTGCCGGGCGTGCCTGTCGGGGGAGGACCTGGACTGGCTGGGGGCGGGCCGCTCGGTCAGCCTCGCCCTCGACCTGCCGACCACGGTCGAGGTGGTGCCGGGGGCGACGGCCGTCGCGGAGACGGCCGGCGACTGGCCGGCCGAGGTGTGGACCTTCCTGCGCGCCCGGCTCCCCGGGATGGCCCCCGCCCCGCCGCCGGTGCGCGTCCGCAGCGAGGCGCCCCCCGCGAGCGGGCTGTCCTCGTCCACGGCGCTGATCGTGGCGCTGTTCCGGGCCTTCGCCGAGGCCGGGGCGCCGGCCGGCGAGCGGGTGCCGGAGCGCTCGATCGTCCAGTGGGCGTACGAGTTCGAGTTCGCCCGGTTCAACGGCGGCGGCATGGACCACCTCGCCGTGGCCGAGGGCGGCGCGCTGCTGATCGACGGCCGGGAGCACGGGCTGCCGGTCGTCAGGGAGCGGCTGGAGTTCCCGGACGACTGGCGGGTGGTCGTGGTGGATTCGGGCACCCGGAAGAACACCGGCGACCACATCCGTACGGTGCGGGCGCAGCTCGCGGCCGGCGATCCCGCGCTCGCGGCGTACCGGTCCGAGGCCGACCGGGCCTCGGCCGCCGCGTGGGCGGCGCTGCGCGGGCGCGACCACGAGGCGCTGGGGGAGGCGATGGCCCGGGCGCACGCGGCGATGCGCGACTTCCAGGGCATGTCGACCCCGCTCCTGGAGGAGCTGCGGACGGTGGCGCTGCGCGCCGTCGGCCTGCCGCTGAAGCTCAGCGGGGCCGGGGGCGGCGGCTCGCTGGTCGGGGTGTGCCGCGCGGGCGACGCGCCCGCGGTGGTGGCGGGCCTGGCCGGCGCGCTGCGCGGCCGGTACCCCGGGGCGCGGGTGATCCCCGCCCGGGCGGCGGCGGGGAGCCGCGGTGCCCGGGCGGGGGATCGGGTCGGCGTCAGCGCGGTGTGACGGTCACCGCGACGGTCACAGGAACGGGTCGTAGTCCTCCTGGAGGGGGACTGCGCCCGTTCCCTCCGCGATCTGCTCCAGTTCCAGGTTGGAGCGGTGCCGCGCGCAGTGGAAGCGGCAGTCCCGGCTCGGGTCGATGATGCCGCGGTCGGAGCCCTGCCAGATGTCGGCCAGGCTGTCGGTGACGGCGTCGCCGATCCTGGCCATCGGGTTGCCGCGGTGGTAGGCGCAGACGTACACGCCGGAGGGGGTGATCAGGGTGCGCAGTTCGGCGACCCGGCAGCGGTGGTACTCCTTGGGCTGGACGGGTCCGGTGTGGCGGCGCAGGGAGGTGAGCGTGGAGGAGTTGACGAGCTGGAAGGTGTCGCTCTCCAGCCGGGCCGCCTCGGCGAGCTGGCGGTCGACCGCGTCGAGGATGTCCTGGGACACCTGGATGACGTGGTGCTCCTCGTCGAACATCGCCTTGGTCTCGAAGTAGTCGCAGCCGATGTCGTGGGCGAGTTCGGCGGCGCGCAGCACCTCGGTGTGGTTGCTGACGGTCCGGCCGTCCGGCTCCCGGCGGGTCATGACGAGGAAGGAGTAGCCGAGGGCGCCGCTCTTCGCCTCGGCGAGCAGCCGCATGTTCGCGACGACCTTGTCGAAGACGCTGCGGCCCTTGCGGTCGGGGCGGAAGAGCCCGTACGTCCCGGCGGTGCCCGCGTCCATCGAGACGCGGACCCAGGTGGCGTAGCGGGCGAGTTCGGTGAGGTTCTTGTCGATCATGGTGCCGTTGGTGACGACCCCGACGGCCAGGCCCGCCTCACCGAGGATGCGCAGGACCTTGCGGGTGCCCCGGTGGGCGAGCGGCTCGCCGCCCCCGATCAGCACCACGCCCCGGACGGACAGGGCGACCAGCTCCTCGGCGAGCGCCGCCAGCCGTTCGGGGGTGAAGCGGCCCTGGTTGAGGAGCTTTCCGCTGATGCACTCGGGGCAGGCCAGGTCGCAGAAGGTCGTCGGATCGAGGTCCACGACGAGTGGCGCCCCGGAGGCGGCTCCCGAGGCGGCCTCCAGGACACGGGGCCAGCCGGACGGCTGGTACAGCTTGGACACGAGATCGAGGCGGTCGTGCGTCACGGAATCCTCCTGTGGACGTGAACGGGGTGCCGCCGGGAGAGCGGGGCCTGCTGTGCTCGCGGTCAGCCCTTGACCGCGCCGGCCGCGAGGCCGGAGGCGATCCTGCGCTGGACGACGAGGAAGAAGACCACGACGGGCAGGGCGGTCAGCGTGGCACCCGCCATGAGACCGCCGTAGTCGGTCCCGAAGCTGGTCTGGAAGGAGACCAGCCAGATGCTGACGGTCTGCTTCTTCGGACTCGACAGCAGGACGTAGACGAGGACGTACTCGTTCCACGCCTGGACGAGGGCGAAGACGGAGGTGGCGACGATGCCGGGGGCGAGCAGTGGCAGCACCACCCGGCGGAAGGCGCCGAGGCGGCCGCAGCCGTCGACCATGGCCGCCTCCTCCAGTTCCACCGGGACGCCGGCGATGAAACCGCGCAGCATCCACACCGTGAAGGGCAGCGTGAACACCAGGTAGGTGAGGATCACGCCGGTGAGGCTGTCGGTCATCCCGACGTCGTTCAGCAGCAGGTACACGGGGATGATCAGGGCCGTCAGCGGGACCATCTGGACGATCAGGATCACCACGACGAAGGCCCTGCGGCCGGCGAAGCGGAACCGGGCGAGGGCGAAGGCGGCGAGGGCGCCGACGACCAGCGACACCAGGACGGTGCCGAGGCCGATGACCACGCTGGAGCGGACGTTGGCCCAGAAGGTCTCGGTGCCCAGCGCCCGGGCGAAGTTGTCGAGCGTGAACCGGCCCGGCCAGAACTCCGGTGGCAGGCGCAGGATCTCGGAGGCCGGCCGGAACGCCGTGAGCACCATCCAGTAGACGGGGAAGCCGATCACCGCGGCGACGAGCAGCCCGAGGAGGTCGCGGCCCGGCGACCGCCGCCGCCTCATTCGACCTCTCCCGTCCGGAACATCTGACGCAGGTACACGACCGAACCGGCGAGCAGCAGCACGACGGTCACCAGCGCGATCGCGGCCCCGGTGCTGTACCGGTTGACGGCGAAGGACTCGATGAAGGAGTAGACGCCCAACAGGTAGTACTCCCGCTCGGGCTGGCCGCCGCGCATCAGCCAGATCTGGTTGAAGACGCCGAAGTCCCAGATGGCCGACAGCGTGGTGACCATGACGAGGACCGGTCTGATCACCGGCAGGGTCACGTGCCGGAAGACCTGGAACGGCCGGGCCCCGTCGAGCACCGCGGACTCCTCCAACTCGGGCGGGACCTGGGCCAGCGCGGCCCGCAGGGTGATCGCGGCGAACGGCAGCGAGCCCCACACCACGACGGCGACGATGACGGAGAACCCCTGCCAGGGGTCGGTGAACCAGTTGTGGCGGGCCAGGTCGACCCCGGGCAGGTTCGAGAGCAGCCAGTTCACCACGCCGTAGTCGGCGTCGAAGAGCCAGCGGAAGATCGACGCGGCGACCATGACGGGCATCGCCCACACGGTCACCAGCACCCCGGCGATGACGGCGCGCACCCACGGGGAGACCCGGTGCATCAGCTGGGCCGTGAACAGCCCGCAGAGCACGGTGAGGACGACGCACACCGCGGTGAAGAGCACCGTACGGGCCACCACCGTCCAGAAGAACCCGTCGCCGAGGATCCGGCGGAACTGGTCCAGCCCGGCCCACGGCGGCGACGTGCCGCTGAACAGCTGCTCGCGGGTCATGTCCTGGAAGGAGAGGACGACCATGTCCACGAGCGGGTAGCCGAGCACCAGGACGAGCGCGAGGACGGTCGGGCCGATCAGGAGGTACGGCAGCAGCGGACGCCGCCGCCGGCCCCGGTCAGCGCTCATTGACCACTTCGTCGATCCGCTGGTCCGCCTCCCGCGCGGCGTCCTGCACCGACGCCTTGCCGTTGGCGATCCGTTCGAGCATCTCGGGCAGGACGTTGGACTTCTCCACCGACGTCCAGCCCGGCGCGAACGGGGTCATCCAGCCCCCGGTGGCCGCGGCCTGGGCGGCCGGGCCGTTGATGCCGCCGCCGGCGACCTCGGCCAGCTGGACGGTGTTGTTGGGCAGGGTGTTCGCGGCGATCAGCGTCTTCTGCGACTCCCGGTCGGTGAACAGCTTGATCCAGTCGGCGGCCAGGTCCTTGCGCGTCGACTTGGCCGGCACGGCCAGGGTGGAGCCGCCGAGGAACGGCGGCAGGAGCTTCCCGGACGGGCCGGGGAAGGGGAAGGTGGCGAACTTGTCCTTCAGCTTCGGATCCCCGCCGGAGCGTTCGTCGGCGGCGGCGTCGGCCTCCCAGGTGTTGCCGTAGAAGACGCCCACGTGGCCCTGGCCGACGACGGCCGGCTGGTCGCCGTTGTCCTTGGCGCGGTCGCCCACGTAGTAGGCGTCGATCAGCCGCTTCCACTCGGTGAGCCCGGCGACGGACTTCGGCGAGGACAGCGAGGCCTTCCAGCGGTCGCCGTCCTTCACCGCGATCTCGCCGCCCGCGTCCTTCACGAAGGCCATCGCCGCGTACCAGTAGCGGCCGGGCATGTAGAAGGCGGAGAAGTTCGGGTCCTGGGCGCCGACGGTGCTCTTCAGCCTGTCGAACGCGGACAGGAGTTCGGGGTACGTCCTCGGGGCGCCCGGCACACCCGCCCGGGCGAAGTAGTCGGTGCGGTAGACACCGACCCGGGCCCCGACGTAGTAGGGCACGCAGTACGTCCTGCCGTTGGTGCGGCAGGCGTCGGCGAGCGCCGGCAGCCAGGCGTCCGACTGGTCGAAGCGGGCCGGTTCGAGGGGGGCGAAGGCACCGTTGACGATGTAGTTGGTGGTCTCGCTGTTGCCCATCTCCACCACGTCGGGCACGTTCTTCCCGGCGAGGACGGCGTCCAGTTTCTGGTTCTTCGTCGTCCACTGCTGGTACTGGACGTCGACCTGGATCCCGGGGTGGTCCTTGGCGAAACGGTCGTTGGTGGACTGGACCAATTGTGGCCAACTCTCCTGGGCGTCCACGGCCAGCCACACCGTCAGCTTGCCGCCGGATCCGGAGCCGCCGCCCGATCCGGAACCGCACCCGGCCACGGCCAGGGACAGGAGCAATGTGAGAACCAAGGGGCGACAGGGCACGCGAATGGCCATGGGGTCTCCAAGTTCGCTATGGGGGCAGTCTTCTGACTACCCGTCCGATCACCCCGCGGCGCGGAGGCACGGACATTCGGCCGGAAGATGACGTTCGGTGTCCCGTGGCGGGCGCAACGCCTTGACTCCTCCCGGGTGGCCCCCGCAGGTTGGGCCTCTGCGTCACCCACGCGACCCCCATCGAAGGGCTTGTACGTGACCGAGCAGACGACGACCGCGCCCGATGCGACCCCCGACACCACCGAACGGCCGGTGCGGGTCAACGCCTGGAACGGCTGGGACCCCCTGCGTCATGTGATCGTCGGGCGCGCCGAGGGCACCGTGGTCCAGGCCCCCGAGCACGCGGTCCGCCGGGACTACCCCGACGACGGCTTCCCCCTGGGAACCCACGGCCCGATGCCCGCCGACATGGTCGCCGAGGCCGAGCAGCAGCTCGACGACTTCGCCGAACTGCTGCGCCGCCGCGGCATCCGCGTCGACCGCCCCACCCCCGTCGACTTCACCCAGCAGGTCGGCACCCCCGACTGGACCCAGGACTCCATGTTCGGCTGCATGCCGCCCCGGGACCTGCTGCTGACCGTCGGCAACGAGGTCCTGGAAGCGACCATGTCCTACCGCAGCCGCTGGCACGAGTACCTGTGCTACCGGCCCGTGCTGCAGGGCCTGTTCGAGGCCGACGAGCGCATGCGCTGGGAGGCCGCCCCGAAACCCCGGCTCACCGACGCCTCGTACCACACCGAGTTCTGGGACACCTACAACGACCTGTCCACCGAGGAACAGCTGGCCCGGGTCCGCGACTACGACCTGGTGCTGACCGAGGCCGAGCCGCTGTTCGACGCCGCCGACGTCGCCCGCTTCGGCAAGGACCTGTTCGTCCAACTGTCCTTCGTCACCAACCGCAGCGGCTACCAGTGGCTCAAGCGCCACTTCCCCGACCACCGGGTGCACGCCGTGACCTCCACCAACACCCACCCGCTGCACATCGACGCCACCTGGGTGCCGCTGCGCCCCGGCCTGGTGCTGCACTGCGGCGAGCGGCTCGCGGACGCCGAGTTGATGGAGTTCTTCCGGCTCAACGACTGGGAGATCGTCGAGGCGGTGCAGCCCGCGAGCTGGGACCACCCGCCGAAGCTGTCGTTCTGCAGCCCGTGGCTCGCCGGGAACATGCTGAACCTCGACGAGAACACCCTGTGCATCGAGGAGAACGAGGTCCGGCTGGCGGAGCAACTCTCCTCGTACGGCTTCGAGATCGTCCCGGTGCCGTTCCGGGCGGTCGGGCCGTTCGGCGGCGGGCTGCACTGCGCGACCGTCGACATCGAGCGGGACGGCGAACTCCAGGACTACTTCCCGCGCCGGTACGGCCGGTACTGAGGCCGGGCGGGTGCCGAACGTGTTGCCGCCGCAGGTCCGTGCCGTCGTCTTCGACTTCTACGGGACGCTGGTGCGGATGGTCGAGCCGCTGCCGCCCGACCACCGCGGAATCTTCGAACGCCGGGGCCTCGCCGCCCAGGGCGCCCGCTGGGGCGACCAGTGGGCGGTGGGCCCCGGCGAGGGCGAGCAGCACGTGGCCCACTCGGTCGGTGAAACCGCCTACCACCGCTGGGAGGTGGACCGGCTGCTGCGCAGGGCTCGGGCCTGCGGGGTGCCGGAGCGCGAACTCGACGACCTGGTCGAGGAGATCGACCGGGCCATGAAGGCCGTCACGCTGGAGCTCTTCGAGGACGCCCGCCCCGTCCTCGGGGAGCTCCGCGACCGGGGCCTGCTGGTGGGCATCTGCTCCAACTGGTTCTGGAACCTGGAGGACTGCGTCGAGGAGGTCGGCCTCGGCGCGGTGGTCGACGTGGTCGTCGGCTCCGCCCGGGCGGGGGCGCGCAAGCCGCACCCGCTGATCTACCGGGCCCTGCTGGAGCGGTGCGGGCTGCGGGCCGGGGAGGTGCTGTTCGTCGGGGACATGTGGGCGCCCGACGTCCTCGGACCGCTCGCCGCCGGGATGCGGCCCGTCCACCTGTGCCGGCCGGACCCGGCGGTGCGCGGAGCCGAACCGCCCCTGCCGGCCGGGGCGGCCCGGATCCGCGGACTGCGGGACCTGCTCAGGGGCGCGCCGCGCGGTGCCGCAGCCGGTCCAGGAGGTTGCGGGTGACCCGCACGACGCCGGCGTCCTGCTCCCTCCCGCAGACCACCGGCCAGTCGGTGGTGCCCGCGGTGAACACGGTGCCGCCGGCGGTGTGCACGCCCATGGTCGCGGCCCGGGGGCTGGTGAGGCCCGGCTCCCGGACCGGGCCGTTCCAGTGGCCCCACGTGAAGTGGTGGAAGTCCTCGTGGACCGGATCGAGGACGTGGATCCCGAGGATGAGGAAGGAGGCGGGAGTGCCGTCCTCGCCGGTCGCCCGGGCCACGCCCCGGGCGTCCCGGGCGTAGGCGGCGCCGTCGCACTCGTACCCGATCAGCGCGGTGCCCGCGCCGAGCCGGTCGGGCACGCCGCCGTCGGACCCGTCGCGCAGCCCGGTGCCGGCGAACAGCCAGTGGTCGGCGTGCTGGACGGTGTACCCCTCGCGCGGACGGTCCCCGGGCCATTCGGTGCTCGGCCACATCCCGCCGTTGCGGAAACTCACCCCGGTGAGGGAGTTCTCGGGGCGGCCCGCGCCGTCGGGCGGCGCCGGCCACCACTGGTCGGTCGCCGGCAGGTGCGGATACTCGTCCCCCACGTGGTGGTCGGTGTCGGAGACGAAGGCGGTGTTCCCGTCGGTCGTATGAATGCGCCACCAGCACGTGTTGGCACTGAGGAAGGCGATGTTCCCGCCGTCGTGGACGAATCGCTCGGCGTGGGCGCGCATCGCCTCGCTCCAGTATTCGTCATGGCCGACGCTCAGCAGCAGATCGTACGAGGAGAGAAGTTCCTGGTCCTCGTGGAGGTCGAGATCCGTACAGAATTCGACCGGGTAGTCGTTGCGCTCCAGCCAGGCGATGAACGGGGCGTCCCAGTAGGCGAGGTCGATGACTCCGCCGGGCCGGTGCAGGCTCACCTTGTGCCCGCGGGGAGCGGCGTCCGCCAGGTACACGGGGTGGTCGTAGAGGCTGACGGCGCGTTCCTCGTCCGGCCGGTCGGAGCGGTTGTAGGCGTGCCGGGTGAAGGTCGACTTCTTGTAGAGGATGCGGGACCGGCTGCCGGCCCGCCGGGGCCGCACCACGAAGAACTCGCGGGCGGGGCCCTCGACGCTGCCCGCGTCCAGCGGCGGCAGGCCCTCGCCGCCCTCCTCGACGAACTGGACCAGGTACATCCCCGGAGTCCAGTGGGCGGGCACCGGCAGGGCGAGCGGCGGCCAGCCCCAGCCGTGCGCGGGCGAGGCCCGGCCGGGCACGCCGTCGGGGTGCGGGGGCGGCAGGTGGAGCGAACCGGGGTACCAGCCGGTCTCCGCCACCAGGTCCAGGTCCGCGCCCAGCCGGTAGAACCTCAGCCGGAACCGGGCGGCGTCGGTGGAGACGTGAACCGTCAGCTCTCCCCCCGAGGTGACGCTCTCCCGCCCGACATATCCCTCTATCATTCCGCCTCCCCAGCAGAACGATCGGCCCTCGAATGGGTATTCCGGCCGATTCGGCAAGCCATGGTAGGGGGTGCGGGAATTCCGGGCAACGGGTCCGTGAACCGGTCAATTCGGAGCCGCCTTTCGGACAGCGGACCGGGCAGGCCGCGTTCTTCCGGCCGAACGGGGTAGGGCGAAATCCAGCCGCACCGACCGGCTACCGCGAATCCGTCACCTCCGGTCATCGACAAGGGGCTCTCATGAGCAGTGAATTCCGGGTACGGGAACTCGTCCTGGGAATCGAAGGGCTGGCACTTCT
This sequence comes from Kitasatospora sp. NPDC041917, assembly GCF_055589745.1. Lineage (NCBI taxonomy): Bacteria > Bacillati > Actinomycetota > Actinomycetes > Kitasatosporales > Streptomycetaceae > Kitasatospora > Kitasatospora sp. NPDC041917. The sequence goes on from NZ_JBVJBI010000023.1 coordinate 105,694, forward strand.
GCGCCACGCCGTGGACGGGGACGAGACGTTCCTGCGGGAACGCGTCGAGGACATCCGGCGCTTCGCGTCGGGTGACGGGCGGCTGCCGGACGGCGGCGCCGACGTCAGCGAACTCGACGCCGCCGAGGGCTACGCCTCCTGGTCGGCGGTGTACGACTCGCTGCCCAGCTCCTACATCGAGGTCGAGGAGCCCGTGCTGCACGGGATCCTCGACACCCTCCCCACGGGCACCGCCCTCGACGCCGCCTGCGGCACCGGTCGCCAGACCGGCGCCCTCGTCTCCCGCGGGCACCGCACCATCGGCGTGGACCAGTCGCCCGAGATGCTGGCCAGAGCCCGCGAGCGCGCCCCCGAGGCCGAGTACCGGCTCGGGCACCTGGAAAAGCTGCCGCTCGACGACGACTCGGTCGATCTCGCGGTCTGCTCGCTGGCCATGACCCACCTGCCGGACCTCGCGGCGGGAGTGTCCGAGCTGGCCCGGGTGGTCCGGCCGGGCGGGCGGATCCTCGTCTCGGACATGCACCCGTTCGTCATCGCCCTGCAGGGGCAGTGCCTCTTCGTGCACGGCTCCGACCGGCTCGCCTTCATCCGCAACCACGTCCACCTCCCCGGGCGGTACCTGGAGGCGTTCACCGGAGCGGGGCTGCGGGTGCGGGCCTGCCACGAACCGCTCTTCAACGGACGCCTCGCGCCCGGCGGTTACGAGGAGTTCATCGCGGACGCGGCACGGGCGGCCTGGGACGGGCTGCCGATCGTCATCGTCTGGGACGTCGAAGTTCCCGCGTAGGTCCGGTGGGTTCCGGTGGGTTCCGGTGGGGCCCGTAGGTCCCGCAGATCCCGCAGCTCCCGCAGATCCCGCAGGCCCGTAGGTTCACGAGGAGAGGAGAACGGTCCGATGGCCCTGGTCGTGGTGACCCACGCGGAGCGCCCCGAACTGTGGGACCGCATGCCGGAACGGTTCGCCGGCATCGTGCCCGAGTACAACCTGCACGGAGACGTCAACGACGCCTACTGGAACCGGCTGTTCGAGGAGTTCCCCGACTACCAGTTCGTCCTGTACGACGACGTGCGCGAGGTGGTGGCCGGCGCCGGACGCTCGCTGCCGCGCACCTGGGACGGCACGGCCGCCGACCTCGGCCCCGGCCTGGACGACTCCATCGCCCGGGCGTTCGCGGACCGCGCGGCGGGCCGGACCGCCGGCGCCCTGTGCGCGCTGGGCATCGAGGTCGCGGAGGACTACCAGCGCAAGGGATTCTCCACCGTGCTCCTCGACGCGATGCGCCAAGTGGCGCGGCGGGCCGCCGTGGAGACGGTGCTGGTACCGGTGCGGCCCACCTGGAAGGACCGGTACCCGCTGGTGCCGATCGAACGGTACGCGGGCTGGCGGCGCGCGGACGGGGCCCCGCTCGACCCGTGGATCCGCACCCAGGTGGGCGCCGGCGGCACGATCGCCGGAGCCTCGGAACAGTCGTCGCGGATCACCGGGACGGTGGCCGAATGGGAACGCTGGACCGGCCTCGCCTTCCCGGAGGACGGCGACTACGTCTTCCCGGGAGGCCTCTCCACGCTGCGGATCGAGCGTGCACGGGACCTCGGCTCGTACTGGGAGCCCGGGGTGTGGATCACCCACCCGGTCGCGGCGGAGGACGTGCCGGGCGTCAGGCCCGTGGTCACGCCGTAGGTAGCCGCTCCCCGGCCCTGACGGCGGTCCAGGCGAAGGCGGACATGAGCCGCACCTCGTCCGGACCGGCCTCGGGGCGGCGCTCGGGCGGCAGACCGGCGGGGCCGACGGTGGCCACCGCCGCCTCCCGCAGCCGGGCGAGGGCGGCCGGCGGGACGTCGCCGGGGTGTCCGGGGTGTCCGGGGTCGCCGGGGTCGCCGGACAGCCGGCGGGCGGCCTCGGCCGCCTGCCGGCCGAGCAGGAGGCAGTGGATCCACAGCTCCTCGGCGAAGCTCCGGCCGAACCGCCGCGCCACCTCCGACGCCAGGTCCTCCGGCATGTCCGCCGCCACCGCATCGCGCACGGCCCGCTCCGGGATGCCGGTCGCCGGCAGGGCGTCGAGCCAGCGGTGGTGACCCCGTCCGCCGTCCGGGCCGTGCTCCTGGCCGACCAGCCGGACGTAGCCCTCGCCGTACCGCATGTACGGGATCCACCCCGGCTCCTCCAGGACGCGGCCCCGCTCCAGCAGCGGTGCGGCGTCGGCGGCGTCCACGGGGCAGACGGCGAGCCGGATCCCCTGGGTGGCATGGCCGTTGATGCTGCTGGTGCCGATGTGCTCCACCACGTTGGGCACGGCGATCAGACTCATCCGGCCGCGCTCGCGGAAGAAGACCGAGAAGAGCTCGTCGTCGTGGCGTTCGGCGCTGCCGGTGGCGAACCGGCGGAAGTCCTCCACCGTGTCGAGCGGCAGACAGACGGCGAGGGACGGCGTGAACTCGTCCGGCACCGCCCGCACCCAGGAGGCTCCGGCGAGCGCGGCGAGCCGGGCGGCACCGCCGTTGCGCGCGTGCCAGTTGGTGTAGAACACCAGGGCCTCGTCGGGGAACCGGGTGGCCGCGCGGCCGACGAGCGCCACCATGTTCTCCGGGGCGGAGACGTCGTCCTGGACGACGAGGTGATGGCTCCCCCCGGAGTCCGCCGCCGCCCAGGCGACCAGGGCCGTCCGGAGCGCCGACGGCGGGCCGTCCGGCTCCGGATCGAGCGCCAGGCCGTCCAGCCCGAGCCGCTCGGCCAGCTCGCGGGCCTGAACCAGGCGTACCGGGTGGGTCATGACCGCCGAACTCACGCGCACCGTCGGTACCACAGCTCTCCCTCGCTCCGGGGTCCTCGCGTCATGGTGGCAGGAGCCGCCCACGGCGGAAAGACCGCGACGCGACCTCGGCCGGTTTCCACAGGGTCGGGGCCGGGAGCGGGACCGGGGCCGGGCCGGGGCCGGGGTCAGGGCCCGTGGCGACCCCTCCAGTGCGAGGTCGCGCGAGGCTCGGCGTCCGTCCGGTAGGGGAGGTCGGCCTGCTGCGGCGGCCCGTCGCCGTCGTCCACCGACGGGCCCGCGGGCCGTCGCCGCGGTACGGCCAGGGCGAGGAGGGACAGCCAGCCGACCGCGAGGAGCCCGTCCAGGCACAGGGCGGGCACGAGCGGCGTCCGCCCGTCGACGTGCACGGCCACCACCGCACCGGATCCGATCACGGCGGCAACCCCAACAACCAGACAGCGTACGGCCCTTCGCATCCCGCCTCCCATGTCGACCGGTCCTGCGGCAGCGAACCCGGCTGCTCGGGAGGAACAGTGAACGGCAGCCCGGGGCCTGCTGTGACGACGTATTCAGGACAGATTGGAGTAGACCAATAGTGATCACACGAACCATGTCGGCGCGTCACGCGCGAGACCGGTGAACCCGGCGGGGGCGACGCTCCGAGAACGCTCCGATGCCGTCCGGCGTCGGCCTTTCGTTGGACTTCGGTAGCAGCAGGAAGCTCTGCGGGCCGCCCGGCGATCTGTGCCCGGCCCTGGCCCTCTGCCGGACCGACCCACGACAGCCGTCAACCCGACACCATGTCGACTCGACCGGCCGGTTTGGCGACCGGCCGTGCCGTCGCCGACCGTTTCTCATCGACGGCCCCGGGCGGCTTCGCGTCTTACGAGCGCGATCTTGACGGGGACCAGGGACGTCCAGGTCCAGATCGCGGCCGACGGTGAGGCAAAAGCGATCGGTACCGTCGCCCCGAAGACCACGATGTTCGTACCCAGGTCCGTGGCGATCTTCCGGCGGACACGCTCGTCGGAGGGACCGGCCCGCTCCGGGCTGCGCCGGATCGAAAGGAGCAGCGCGAGTTGCAGCAGGTCGATGACGATGATGGTGCCCGCGTAGACGGCGACGGCCAGGGACTGCGAGGCGTACTCGGACAGCATCGTGGTGGGGAAGGGAAGCAGCGCGATGACGCCCAGCCCGACGAGTGCGAGCCGTACGGACATCGTGCTCAGCGGCCCGGCGAGTCGGAGGATCCGGCGGTGGTCGCGCCAGACGCCGGCAAGGATGGCGAAGCTCAACCCGTAGGCGCCGATGTTGGGCAGCAACCCGTGCACCATGCGGCGGAAGCCGGCCGCGTCCAGTCCCGGAGTCACATGAATGTCGAGCACCAGCAGCGTCATGGCGATGGCGAAGATGCCGTCCGACAGAGCGACCAGCCGGTGCAGGCCTGTCTCGTCCACCTCACTGCTGCTCATGGCGAACAGGATGATCGATGACTGCGGGGATGGCCTCCATTACGCCCACAGCGGGCACGCCGGGCCCGGGCGTTCCGAGGAGCCGGAGGCGGCCAGGCTCTTCGACCAGGTGCTGGACGAGCTCGATCTGCCGGCGGACGCCCCCACGGAGGAACGCGCGATCCGTTGGGAGCTTGCCCCCGCTACAGCGAGGTCGCGGCCGTGGACCGGGCGTGGACCGGGCGTGGCCGCAGACGGTTACCGCGAGCCCCCGGCCTGTCCCCACCCCGTGCGGACAGGCCCTCGCACGTCTCGGCCGCCGGCGGTGCGGACGTGGACACCTTCACGAGGCCTCGACCGAAGCCCGCCGGCGGAAGGCCGGGGCATGGGCCTTGTCCGGACGGCGGTAGACATGGAAAGTGGCTTGGGGCCGCTTCTCCGTCCCCACGAACCGGATGGCCCGACTTTCCGACTTCCCGCTCCGCGAAGGGCCCAGGCAAGGCAGGCTACGTGCACACCATGGTGACGACCGGACAACAACAGGGCGTCCGGGGCCCGGTGGCGCAGGGGACAACAGGGCGACCAGGGCTCGAACGGCCGACGTCCTCGCGCGGAGGCGGGTCCGGCTGCTGCGGCATGCGAGGAGGGGCTTGTGCCTGGAACCGAGAGTACGAGTGACGAGGCGGGCGGGGGAACGAGGGATGCGGCGGCGGGCGCGTCGCTCGCCGGGACCGCGCTCGTCGTCGCGGTCACCGTCATCGCGCTGTGGCTCGGGCTCCTCGCCTGGCTGGCCTTCAACGCCGAAGCGAGCGACGTCACCTGGTCACGTCTGCTCGTCGTCCTCGGGTCCGTGGAGGCGGTCGCGTTCGCGGCCGTCGGCGCCTTGTTCGGTACGACGATGCAGCGGCAGCGGGTGGCGGACCTGACGGCCCGGACCGAGGCCGCCGAGGCCCGCGCGGACGCCAACGCGACAGCGGCCCTCAACGGCCACAGGCTGGCGGCGGCGGTCCAGGCGACCCGCACCCCCGGCGGCGGGCCGGACACGGAACAACTGTCGGCCGAAGGCCGATCCGGCAAGGATCCCCTGCTCGAACTGGCCGACCGGCTGTTCCCGCACTGAGGCGTCACCGTGGACACCATCGGAAGGCTGGTGCGCGACGGCGAGCCCGTCGGGACCGCGTTCGTGCTCACCGCCGACGGGCTCGCCGCGACCGCCGCGCATGTCCTCGCGCCGCACCCGACCGCGCAATGGACCTTCGAGCCGATCACCGCGCCCGGAATCTCGCTCCCCGTCGACTGCTCGCCGCCCTCGGACAGCGCGACCGACGTGGCGCTGATCCAGGTACGCGAAGCCGACGACTGGAAGCCGATGACGCTCGCCTCGCACACGCGCGCCACCCCCGGCGACCCGGTCCACCTCCGCGGATTCACCGTGTCCCGCGACTACGACTCCGGCGTCGGCCACTACGTCGGCACCACGGCGCAAAACGGCCGGGAATGGGTGAAAGTGAGCTGCCGACACGCCCAGCCGGGCATGAGCGGCGCACCCGTGCTGCTCACCGGGACGGGCAGCGTCATCGGCATCGTGTCGGCGCGCCTCAACGCGGGCAACTGGAACCGCGACACCGTGCTGCTCGCCCCGGCCGAGCGACTCGTCGCGCTCGCCCCCGAGCGTCTGGGTCTCGCCGCGCCGGCCCGTCGCTTCACCGACGGCATCCTCCGGTTGTCGTGGCTGCGCGAGGGCACGAAGGAACTCCTCCTGGAAACCGACGACTTCAACGTCTCGTTCGGCCGCAACGCCCACAACCGGGTGTACCTGCCGGACCGGCGCGACAGCCGCTTCCACGGTCATCTCGCCCTGATCGGCACGACCTTGACCTACCGGCACCTGGGCTCCCACCCCGCGTTCCGCGACTACCTGATCACTGTGGTGCGCAAACGAGACCGGCGCCCCTCACCGGCCGCCCCGCAGGACGGCGCCCGACGGAGCACGTACACGTACCTCCTGCAGATCCTCGCCGCCAACGGCGCCTGGAGCCTGATCCTCGACCCGCACACCGGCAAGCCCGCCGACGGCGTCCTCGGCGCCGTCTCGGCACCCGCCGAGCTGCTGCCCGGCATCGCCCAGGACGTCATCGACCGATTCGGCGGCATGCCGCACCGCCGCCGTGTCGTGTTCTTCGAGGGAGACCGGACACAGCAGAAGCTCACCACGGACGACGTGTACGGCATCGTCATGGAAGGCGACGCATCCGTCCGCCCCTACTCCGACGGTCTCGGCTGAGCCGCGCGGCCGGGCCCGCCGGGGCGATCCCGGCCCCTCAACACCGACCTGGAATGGAGCGTCGCAATAACCACTAACTCGCTGTTCTCGCTGCGCTCGGTCATCTGCTTGGTCCTGGAAGCCGATGTCGAGGCGCTGCAGGTCCGGTGGCGGCAGGCCGTCGCGACGCCGGGTGGGCCGAAGGGACGTCGGAGGCCGTACGTGCTGCTGCCCGGTGAACGGTGCGGCGAGGTGGCCATGGCCGCCGGGCTGGTGCGCAGTGCCAGGCCGTGACAGCCGGCCGGGACCGCGGGAACGGGGGTGTCCCGGGTCCCGGTGATCGCTGCCCGTTTCCGGGAAGGGACGTCCGGAGCTCACTCAAAGGGTCCGGCGTCGCCGGTTGTCCTGCTCGCGCTTGCGTTTGGCTTGTTTGGGGGTCAGCAGACCGGCCTGGACCTTCCGCCTGAGCTCGGCGTTGCGAGTCGCGCGGTCGACGTCGTGCTTGACGTCGGAGTCCGCGCGTTGTTTCGGCAGGACTGTGGTCTGCCACGTTCCGTCCGCGAGCGCGGCCATCACCTGGCGCCGAAGCTCGGACCAGCGCTGATGGTTGTTCCGCCAGGTCGGATCGAGGGTGCGGCTACCGAACTCCTCACCGTACGGGTCGAGGGAGCGGCGGACGAAGGCGCACTCGCCCGGGTGCCGGCGGGCGAGTTCGGCCTGGACCTCGGGTTCGATGCCGGCCCACGGCTCCTTGCGCTTGAGGTCCCATCGGGCGACTTCCTTGGACAGCCTCCGGACGGTGCGCTCGTACTCGGCCAGGCGCTGGAGCACGGCGACGAAGAACCGTCGGTTGTTCAGGGTCCGCATGGCCTCGGCGTGCCCCAGCACATACAGATCGATCTCGAGGTCGCCCAACGCGCGTGCGGAGACGGCGTGGGCCCGGGGCGTGCACTCCTCCAGCAGTTCCAGCAGGGCCTGGTGCCAGCGGCGCAGCAGAAGGGGGTGCCGCAGCAGGGTGTTGCGGGCATCCTGCTGGTTGATGTCACGGGCCACCGTGCTGCGGAAGGGCTCCCACGGCGCCTTGATCAGCATGGAGACCGCGGTGGTGAGCGGGGCGTCGATCGCTCCACTCGCGGCGGCCATCTCGATTGCGTGCAGGCCGTCCCTGGCGTCCGGCGGTTTGGGAACGTGCGCGGCGATTCCGGCCCTTCCGCAGAGGGCCTCCCTGATCAGGTCGCCTTCCTCGGTGAAGTGCCGGCGCAGCCACCGCTGGGCGACGTGGACGGCGTCGAGGTGGTCACGGACATCCTCGCGGGAGCGGTGAACCTCCAGCCTGTAGTCGTTGGCCAGACCGCGTGCTTCGGCCAGGGCCCGGCGGACCCACCGCAGCCGGTTCTCGTTCGCCTCGACCCGAGGGTCCCGCTGGTACGAGAGCCGCTCCACGGCGATCTGGAGCTCACCCTCGGCGAACAACAGTGCGTCCACCCAGTCCAGGTGCATCTCCAGCGACCGCAGCCACGCTCTGGTGCTGCGCCGGACGGGAGGGCGCGTGGCGTCGGCGATCGCCGTCCGCACGAGCACCTCGAAGTCCGACTCTGCGGCCTCGGCGACGACACTGGTCGGTAGACGTCCGCAGTCCGCGACGGACAGGCCCCTCGATTCCACACGGCCACCCTTCTGCACCACACCACCGTCTGCGGCTCTTCGGCAGGAACTCTAGAACACGCCTATGACACCCAGTCACCGAATTGTGACAGTGCGGCGCGAAGCATTGCCTGCTCGGTGCCGCCGGCGGCGAGAGGTCCTGATGGCAGGCTTCCTGGGTGCGGGCCCGGCCGGCCGCCCCTCGCGACTCGGACGTGCGGGGCCCGGCCGTTGCCCTGCGGCGGGGTCCAGGGCCCGGGCCGCGACTAGGCTGAGTGGGTGACTCTTCAGCCGCCTCGTCCTCTCACGGCCGCAGCCGCGCGGGCCCTCCACCGCCTGCACGGTGCCGACATCTCCGCCGGCATGGGCGAGCGGGAGCTGGACGCCGTGGAGGCACGGTTCGGTTTCCGGTTCGCTGCCGACCACCGGGTCTTCCTGGGGGCGGGGCTTCCGCTGGGGGAGGGCTGGCCCGACTGGCGCGACGGCGATCCGGCCGTGCTGCGGGAGCGCCTCGACCGGCCGGTCGAGGGCACGCTCTTCGACGTCCGTCACAACGGCTTCTGGCACCCGGTGTGGGGCGAGCGGCCGCAGGAGGCCGAGGCCGCGGTGAGGATCGCGCGGTCCTTCCTGGCCGATGTCCCCCAGCTCGTCCCGGTCTTCGGCCACCGCTACCTGCCGGGGATTCCCGGACAGGTCGGACACCCGGTCCTGTCGGTCCACCAGACCGACATCATCCTCTACGGGGCCGACCTCACCGACTACCTCCGCCACGAGTTCGCCGGCCTGCCCGGGCAGTTGGACTCCGCCCGCGCCACTGTCGCTTTCTGGTCCCACGTCCTCGCGGAGAACAACGGCACCCCGCGTCCGGCCCTCTGCACGACGCCGTACGACCCCTGCGCCCGCACCTCGCGGGAGGCGCTCGCCGACCTGCGGATGCTGGCTCTCGAACGCTTCCTGGGACGCCACGTCAGCGCGGATCAGCTGATCCGGGCCGGCCTGGTGGCGCTCGTTCTGGATGTCGACACACCCTCGCTGCGGTTGCTCGCCGGGCTCGGGCGTTCCGAGGAGCCGGAGGCGGCCAGGCTCTTCGACCAGGTGATGGACGAGCTCGATCTGCTGGCGGACGCCCCCACGGAGGAACGCGAGATCCGCTGGGAGCTCGCCCGCTGGTGGCTCACCCTGATCGTGAAGGGCAGCATGCACCCGGCCATCGGTGCCGACCTCCTGGGCCACGAGGTGTGGTCACCGCTCGGCCACCCCGACACGCTGCAGCCGATCGTCAGCGAGGGCATCCAGTACGAGGATTGGAGCCCCGCCGTCGCCGAATCAAAGGAGGCCATCGTCGCGAGGATCGTCGCCGAGGCCGCACGACTGCTCGCCGGTCCCTGGCCACCAGCCCTCTGACGTCCGCTCCGTCCGTACGCAGGCGCCCCGGCGAGCGGACCGCCGCGCCGGCGAGTCGGCCCGCGTACCGCTGCCGGCGTGCTACTTCTGCCAGCCGATGGTCTCGGGCAGCGGGCTGTGGAAGATGGTGGCACCGACGTTGGCGAGGCCCTTGCGGATGCCGTAGGTGGAGGGGCCGCTGTAGAGCGGCAGGAAGGCGTACTGCTGGAGGGCCTTCTGCTCGACCTTGTTGGCGGCGGCGATCTGCTGGCCGAGGTCGGCGATCTCTCCGGTGGCGCGGATCTCCTTGTCCAGCTCGGGGGTGCCGGAGCCGGTGATGTTGGAGTCACGGTCCGAGCAGTAGAAGTCGCACAGGTACCGCGCGCCGAAGGGGTCCGTCGAGCGGTTGCCGGAGATGAACAGGTCGAAGCGGCGGTCGCTGAGCACCTTGGAGAAGTCGTTCTCGGAGACCTTGTTGACGTCCACCTTCACGCCGACGGCCTTGAGCATCGCGGTGAACGCTCCGGCGGTGGCCTTCTCGATGGGGCCGTCGCCGAGCAGGGTGTAGCCGAGTTCGAGCTGCTTGCCGTCCTTGGCGCGGATGCCGTCGGCCCCGGGCTGCCAGCCGGCCGCGTCCAGGGTCTTCCGGGCCTCCTCCGGGTCGTACTTCAGCACGGTGGCGACGTTGTCCTGGTAGCCCTGCTGGAAGCTGTAGAGCACTGCCGAGCCGGGCAGCGGCTCGGTGTAGTCGAGGCCCTGGAAGCGGATCTTCGCTATCTGCGTGCGGTCGATGCTCTCCTGCACCGCCTTGCGGACCTGGACGTCGCCGAGGAGCGGGGACTTGGTGTTGAGGTACAGCGCGTACTCGAAGGGACTGCCGCCGCTGCGGATCCCGGCGTCCTTGACCGTCTTCACCTGCTTGAGGTTCTCGGCAGTTCCGACGGGGGCGTAGTCGATTTCGCCGTTCTTGAAGGCGTTGATCGAGGCGGCGCTCTCCAGGTTGACGTAGACGCGCTTGTCGAGCTTGCCGGTCCGGCCCCACCAGGTGGGGTTGCGTACGAAGGTGATGTTGCCGGAGTGGTCGTCCCAGGTGCCCACGGTGTACGGTCCGGTGCCCCATTCGGGGTGGGCCGTCTTGACGTACGCCTTGTTGAAGTTGTCGACGGTGGCGGCCTGGGGGTGCAGGAAGGTGGTGAACAGCGCGGACCAGGAGGCGTTGACGCCCTTGAAGGCGATGACCGCCTGCTTGTCGTCCGCGCCCCGGGTGACGGAGGTGATGCGGTCGTAGCCGTCGGTGGAGGAGGCCGCGTAGTCCTTGTCCGAGCCGTTGTTGGCCTTCCAGGTGGCCTCGATGGCCCGCCAGTCGATCGGGGTGCCGTCGTTGAACACGGCCTTGGGGTTGAGGGTGATGACGACCTTCTGGTCGCCGCCCTCGACGGTGACCTTCACGTCGCTGTAGTAGTCCGGGTTGTACTGGACCTCGCCGGTGGGCGAGTAGGTGATGGCGTCGGCGTTGTACCAGGACCAGATCCGCAGCGCGTTCAGGGTGCCGTTGACGTTGAAGGGGTTGCCCTGCTCGTCGAAGGTCCCCGCGGTGGTGTAGGTGCCGCCGTCCTTGATGTTCTCGTACGGCTGGGGGTTGTAGTCGGTGACCGAGGACGCGACCTGGGCGGTGTTCTTGGCGTCCTGACCGGGGGCGCCGCCGGAGGAGGACGAGGAGGAGCACGCGGTGGCGGCGACCGAGACGGCCGCGGCGAGCGCGAGGGGCAGGGCGAGCTTGCGACGCATGGGATGTCCTTGGTGGGAATCGGTGGGAAGGGAAGAGAAGAGAAGGGAAGGGAAGGCGCTGGTGTCAGACCGCGTGGCAGGCGTACTGGTGGTCGGAGCCGTCCGGGGTGCCGACGGTCGCCGGCCGTTCGGTGCGGCAGCGCGTCCGTACGCCCTCGTCGGCCTCCCGGTGGAGCGGGCAGCGGTCGACGAACACGCAGCCCTGCGGCAGCCGGGCGGCGCTGGGCTGCTCGCCCGCGAGGACGATGCGCTCGCGGTGGCGCTCGCGTTCCGGGTCGGGGACCGGGATCGCCGACAGCAGGGCCTTCGTGTACGGGTGCCGGGGCCGGGCGAAGATCTCCTCGGTGGCGCCGGATTCGACGACGTGTCCGAGGTACATCACCGCGATGCGGTCGGAGAAGTAGCGCACCACGGCCAGGTCGTGCGCCACCACCAGGTAGGCCAGGCCCAGTTCGCGCTTCAGCCGGGCGAGCAGGTTGATGATCTCGGCTTGTACGGAGACGTCCAGGGCGGACAGCGGCTCGTCCAGGACCAGCAGCCTCGGCTCGCGGGCCAGGGCGCGGGCGATGCCGACGCGCTGGCGCTGGCCGCCGGACAGGGCGGCGGGGAAGCGGTCGCCCATGGCGCGGTCCAGACCCACCAGGTCGAGGAGCCGGGTGACCCGGGAGCGGATGGCCGTCCGGTCGGCGCCGGCGGCCTGGAGCGGTTCGGCCAGCAGGTCGAAGACGGTCAGCCGGGGGTCCAGGGCGTCCGTCGGATCCTGGAGGACGATCTGGACCTCGCGCCGCAGCTCGCGCACCTGGGCGGCCGACCGCAGCGTGGCGACGTCGGTGCCGGCCACTTCGATGCGGCCGCCCTCGGGGGCGCGCAGCCGCAGCACCTCGCGCAGCGTGGTGGTCTTTCCGCTGCCGGACTCCCCGACCAGGCCCAGGGTTTCGCCCGCGCGCAGTTCGAAGCTGACGTGGTTGACCGCGTGCAGGGTCCCCACTCGGCGCTTGAGCAGGGCCCCCTTGGTGACGGGGAAGGTCTTGACCAGGTCCTCGACGCGCAGGACCACGTCGCCGGCCGTCCGCTCTCCGGACGCGGCCGGTGGCACGGGGGCGGCCGCCCCGACCGGGTCGAGGCTTCCGTCGGCGATCTCCTGCGCGCGGTGGCAGGCGGCGCGCCCGGGCTGCCCGGCCGGTGCGGTCAGGTTCGGCGTGGTCAGGTTCGGCGTGGTCGAGTCCGGCGCGGTCAGGTCCGGTTCGGTGGTCCGGCACACGTCCAGGGCCACCGCGCAGCGCGGCGCGAAGGGGCAGCCGCCGGGCAGGCCGACCAGGGACGGCGGCTCTCCGCCGACCGGGACCAGGGGCCGTTGGACACCGCCGTCCACGGTCGGGACGCTGGCCAGCAGTCGGGCGGTGTAGGGCATCGTCGGACGGCGGAAGAGCTCGTCGACGCTCGCGTGCTCGACGATCCGTCCGGCGTACATGACGGCGACGTCGTCGGCGTGGCCGGCCACCACGCCCAGGTCGTGGGTGATCAGGACGAGACCGGCACCGGTCTCGCGCTGGGCCAGGCGCAGCACGTCGAGGATCTGGGCCTGGACGGTGACGTCGAGCGCCGTGGTGGGCTCGTCGGCGACGAGCACCGAGGGTTTGTTGGCGATGGCCAGCGCGATGACGACGCGTTGGCGCATGCCGCCGGAGAACTCGTGCGGGAACGCTTTGGCGCGTTCGCGCGGGTCGGGGATGCCGACCAGGTCGAGCAGTTCCACCGCCTGCTCCCAGGCGTCCTTCCTGGACAGCTCCCGGTGCACGCGCAGGGCCTCGGAGAGCAGCCGGCCGACGCTGAAGATGGGCGTGAGCGCGGACATCGGGTCCTGGAAGACCATGCCGATGTCCTTGCCGCGCACCCGGGAGAGTTCCTTGTCGTCCATGGCGGCCAGGTCGCGGCCGCCCAGCAGGATCCGGCCGCCGAGCCGCGTGGTGGGCGGCAGCAGGCCCATGACGGCGAGGGCGGTGGCGGACTTGCCGGAGCCGGATTCGCCGACGATGCCCAGGGTGCGCCCGGGCAGGAGGTCGAAGTCGACGCCGCGCACGGCCTCCACCGGTCCGGCCTCGGAGGGAAAGGAGACCCGCAGGTCGCGTACGGACAGGACGGGTGCGGGCCTGGTGAGGCCGCTGAGACCGCTGAGGCCAGTGGGGTCGGTGAGGCCGGTGGGTCCGGCCGTGGGCCCGGTGCGGTGGGCGGGTGCGAGGGTCATCGTCGGCCTCCGGCCGCGCCGGTGGTGGACGTGGGGTCGAGGGCGTCGCGCAGACCGTCGCCGACGAAGGTCATCGAGACGGTGAGCAGTACGGTCAGCCCGGCGGGGAAGGCGAAGAGCCAGGGGGCGCTGGTGATGGTGCCCGCGCCGTCGGCGAGCATCGTGCCCAGCGACACGTCGGGGGTCTGGACGCCGAAGCCGAGGAAGGACAGGGCGGTCTCGCTGAGCACGGTGGAGACCACGCCCAGGGTGAGGTTGACGATGAGCAGGGAGCCCAGGTTGGGGATGATGTGGCGCACCACGATGCGCAGGGGGCGTACGCCCATGTACTCCGCGGCGCGCACGTAGTCGCGTTCGCGCAGGGACGTCGACACCGACCAGACCACCCGGGCGGTGGACATCCAGCCGAACACCGTCAGGACGAGGACGAGGACCCGCCAGTCGCCGGCGAGCCGGTGCGAGACCAGGGCGAGGATCAGGAAGGAGGGCACGATCAGCAGGAAGTGGATGAGGGCGAGGGTGGCCTTCTCCACCCGGCCCCCGAAGTAGGCGGCGCCCGCGCCCACGACCGCGGCGATGGCGACGGTCAGCAGGGAGACGGTCACCGCGATCACCAGCGAGCGCTGGAGGCCGTGCACGGCGGCGGCGTAGACGTCGTTGCCGCCCTGGTTGGTGCCGAACCAGTGCTCGGCGCCGGGGGACTGGGTCAGGGCCGAGAAGTCGGTGTCCGCGTAGCCGTACGGGGTGAACAGGTCGCCGAGCGCGCTGAACAGCACGAGCAGCAGGAAGATCACCACGCCGGCGACGGCGGTCCGGTTGCGCAGGAAGCGCCGCAGGTAGAGGCGGCGCCGTCCCAGGTAGCGACCGTCGTGCCGGTCGTGCACGCCTCGCCCGTCCCGCCCGTCCTGTTCGGTGAGCAGCGGACCGGTGGCCGACCCGGGGTCGGTGGCCGGGACGCCTTCGGCGGTCGCGTCGGGACTCACAGGGGTGCCCATCTCAGCTCACCCGCACCCTCGGGTCGAGAAGAACGGTGGCGATGTCCGCGAGGATCGCGCCGACCGCGGTCAGGGCGGCGGCGAAGGCGGCGGTCGCCACGGTGCCGTGCACGTCGTTCTTGCTGATGGTCTGGATGAAGTACTGGCCCATGCCGTTCCAGCCGAAGATCGTCTCCGTGAGGACCGCGCCGGTGAAGACGGCCGGGATGCTGAAGGCCACGGACTGGGCGGTGGGGATCAGAGCGGTGCGCAGGGCGTGCCGGCGGATCGCCTGGGCGCGGGTGAGCCCGGTGGCCCGGGCGGTGCGCACGAAGTCGGAGCCGATGACGTCCAGCAGCAGGGAGCGCTGGGTGAGGTGGTAGCCCACGTACCCCGTCAGGGTGAGCGTCAGCGTCGGCAGGATCAGGTGCAGCAGCCGGTCGCCGATCGTCGCCCAGAACCCTTCCACGTCGGGCGAGTTCTCCCCCGCGACGTACAGGAAGTGCCAACCCGCCTGTTCGTTCAGCCGGATGGCCAGCAGCACCAGGGCGAGGGCGGCGATGGACACCGGGACGTTGAAGAGCGCCATGGACAGGGCCTGGGCGGCCCGGTCCCGCCAGCCGTACTGGCGCGAGGCGGTGTGGACCGCGAGCGCGACACCGACGACGACGGACAGGACCGTCGCGCCGATCACCAGTTCGGCGCTGACCAGGGAGCGGTAGCCGATCTCCCCGTTCACCCGGACCCCGACGGGGGAGCGGCCCCAGTCGAAGCGCAGGACCACCCCGGTCAGCCAGTCCCACCAGCGGTGGA
Source organism: Kitasatospora sp. NPDC041917 (assembly GCF_055589745.1). Taxonomy (NCBI): domain Bacteria; kingdom Bacillati; phylum Actinomycetota; class Actinomycetes; order Kitasatosporales; family Streptomycetaceae; genus Kitasatospora; species Kitasatospora sp. NPDC041917. Next base: position 121,008 of record NZ_JBVJBI010000023.1, read on the forward strand.
GCAGCGGCTCGTGCGGGTCGAGGTTGTAGGGGGCCAGGGCCCGGGAGATCTGCTCCTCGGTGCGGACCGGGCGCAGCTCCTTGAAGTTCGAACGCGGGTCGAGGAACCAACTGGCCAGGAAATACGTGGCGTTGGTGGCCACGGCGATCACCAGGAACCAGCCCGCCGCCCTGCGTGTCACGTACCGGAGCACGGACGGCACCTCCCCACCGGATGCGGCGGGTGCGGCTGGGGAGCGCCGGGTCTGGGGGAACTGGGCATGCGGATGGAACTTCCTCGATCCAAGGGGTGGCTGCACGACCGTGCAGAAGCCAGTCTGTGTGCGAGCGACAGGTGGCACCAGGGATCAGGGCATGTGGACACGAAGACGAAACGCCCCCGCAGCACGCGGAGGTGTTCGCGTCACAATTCGTTGAATTCGCAGGTGGGAGAGGCCACAGTGGCTGCCGGGTCCCGGAGGTGTGCGCGGCCCCGGGGGCCGGGACCGGGGCCGGGGCCGGGCCGGTGTCAGGTGTCAGGTGTCAGGTGTCAGGTGTCAGGTGTGGGCGGGGAAGCGGGCGAGGGCGTGCAGTTCGGCCTCGACGGCTTCGATGCCGTCGAGCCGCTTGCGGTCCCAGTCGGGGATCGTGTCGGGTTCCAACTGCCGTGCCAGCAGATCCGAGGCGTCGGCGGGCAGGGCGCGCCGGAAGGCGTTGGCGAGCGCCTCGGGGATTCGGGCGCGGTAGTTCACGCGTCGGGCGGCCTCCAGGGCGGTCGCGGCGGTCGCGGTGTCCAGCTCGCCGCGTTCGACCAGGTGCTGCAGCAGCCACCGCACGTTGATGAGCGGCACGGTGAGGGCTTCGCTGGTGACCGGGTCCATCAGCAGGGAGACCTCGGCGTCGGCCTCGACGTGCCCGGCGAGGTACTGCTCGCAGACCCATCCGTGCTGGATCATGCCGAGCGTGCGGCATTCCACGGCGCGCAGTGCGCCCATGGACGAGGCACCGGCGAGGTAGAGGCCGCGTCCGAGGTACTCGCGGATCTCGGTGACGGAGACCGAGAGGTTCTGGCCGAACTCCCCGTCCAGGATCAGGGCGCGGTTGTTCCACTTGCCCTCGACCGGGGTCCGCAGCAGGTCGCCGCGGATGATCGGTGGCCGCACGGCCAGGTCGATCCCGAGGGAGTCGGCGGTTCCGCACAGCTGTCGCGTGTCCCGGGGCAGTAGGGAACTGCCTGCGTACACCGTCAGTGTCACCGCCATGCCGCCGTCCAATCCGGTCGTTCCGCCGTGCGGGCCTTGAGCAGGCGCACGCCGGCCCGCAGGTGGTCGACGTGGGTGAACTCGCTGCCCGGTACGACGACCTTGACGATGGAGAAGGGAAGGCCCTCGGGGGCCAGGCTGGTGCGCAGGACGAGGTGCAGGCCGTGCTCCCCGAGCATGTCGAGCAGGAACGCCAGGTCGACCGCGTTGTCGCCGGAGCCGCGGTCGGGGATCGCGTGGAACGGCAGCCACGGCCGGCCCTCGCTCCAGGCGTGGAGGTAGTCGCGCAGTTCGTCGTACGAGGCGTGGCGCCGGTACGCCTGGCCCTCCAGGTCCTCGCGCGCCCCGGCGATCACGATGAGGCGGGACTGCGCGGCCTCGGTGAGCGCCCGCATCAGGGCGATCTCCGGGTTGAGGTGGCAGCCCGCTCCTCCGGTGAAGAGCATGCCGTCGCGGGAGTGGGTGTCGTCGGTGGTGACGAGGAAGGTGGGGACGGGCAGGGCGCCGGTGTAGGCGTGGACGGTGACGCTGATCGAGGCCCGCTCGAAGCGCTCGACGAGTTCCCGGTGCGCGTCGGGGAGGGTGTCGAGCGGCACGAGGTGGCCGAGACCGAGCTTCTCGCCGAAGGCCGTGCTGTCGTGTTCGATGACCTCGTACAGCGCCTGCACGGTGGCGTCGACGGGGTCGTTGCCCGCGGCCAGGCCGATGGTGTTGGAGGACATCAGTCCGCCCTCGTGGGGGAAGGGCGTGAAGACGGCGACCGCGGGCACCGCGATGTCGACGTCGTTGCGCAGGCAGTGCATCGGCCACCAGGTGGTGGGTGTCTGCGGCGTCCAGTGGTGGCCGCGGCGGGGGACGAGCCGCCGGGGGTCGAGCGTCGGCATCCGCTCGCTCATGACCTCGTACGGTAGCGGCGGTTCGGGGCGGCCGTCCGGTTCGCAGTAGCGACGTTCGATGGCCTCCATCATCGCCGAGACCCGGGCCCCCTGACGGGTGTAGCCCTTCCCGCTGGTGACGGTGTTGAGTCCGGGGGCGGCCAGCGGGCGCACGGAGTGGTAGACCGGGATGCCGAGGACGTCCAGGTCGGTCACGTCGCCGACCCGGGTGACACCGACCCGTTCCAACAGCGACTGCGCCAGCCACTCGACCTCGTCGAGGGAACGGCTGCGCAGGGCGAGGCTCTGGTCCACGGGAGATCCTCCGGTTGGGCCCGCTGGTCGGGGGCGTCCGGCGTCCGGCGGCCGACGCGGGGCTTTCGTCGCGGCCGGGGGCCCCGGGCCGTCGGTGGTCGGGCCCGTCAAGGGCGGCCGGCGGCGAGGCGCAGCAGGTCGGCCGGGTCCATGGCGGCGAAGTGTCCGGCGAGTTCGCCGAGCACCCAGTCCGCTTTCCGGTCGACGGGCATCAGGTGGTGGCTCCGGTGGGTCTCCTGCTGCTCCACGTGGGCGGAGCCGGCCCGCCGCAGGGCCTTGACGATCTCGGCCGTGGCCGGCGGCCGTTCGGCGAGGACGAGCAGCAGGCAGTCCCCGCTGTCGCCGGCGAGGGCGCCTCGGGTGGTGCCGGCCGGAACGTACACGGCGGTGCGGGCCGCGGCCTCCAGCGGCGCGGAGTCCGCCTCGCCGGCGTGCCAGGCGACGCTGCCGGAGCACACGAGGACGACGGCGTCCACGGTCGCCTCGGCGTACGCCACCGGGGATCCGGCCGCCGCGAGGTAGGCGGTCGCCTCGATGTGCCGGCCGAGCACCGCGCGGACGGTTTCGAGGGCAGGTCGTGCGGGTGCCAGCCAGTCGGTGACGGACGGCAGCCGCAGGACGGCGCCGGCCCGGTACTGCCCGGTGACGTTGCGGTGGTGGACGAAGCCGGTGACCTTGTGGTTCTGGACCCTGCGAGCCGTGAAGACCTCGGTGGCCGGCAGCCGGGCGCCGCCCCGGTAGACCTCCAGGTAGGGGTGGGCGAGCAGGCCGCAGTCGATCGTGCCGAGCACGTCGGCGGCGGTCGGCAGCGCCATGCCGTCGGACAGCGCGATGCCGCCGAACAGGCCCGTGCCGTCGGACAGGGCCGTGCGGGCGGTCGGGCCGTCGCGGCGTTCGGCGAGCCAGCCGGCGAGGCCGGTGTCGACGTCGGCGTGGGGTTCGGTCCGCGTCATCGTGATCCGTCCCGCAGGCGTGCGGTGGTGAGGGCCCGGTCGACGAGCGTGGCGCTGTCGACGCCGGAGGCGAAGTCCTTGAGGTCGGCCAGCAGCGCGGCGGCCCGGGCGAGCGCTGAGGTGGCGTCACGGCCGGCCCCGGCGGGGCGGCCGGAGGCGATCCACGCGTCGATGTACGCCTGCACCAGTGCCGACGGCGAGGGCTCGGTGAGCGTGAAGGTCACGTGCAGGGAGGCGCGGTCGATCGCGGTGGCGGCGTGCCCGGTGCCGTGCGGCAGGTAGAGGAGGTCGCCGGGTTCGAGGACGACGACCTGCTCCTCGGAGGTGTCCACATCCAGCCCGGCACTGGCCTCCGGGGGCGCGTCGTACAGGTGCCATTCCTTGGCGCCTTCGAGCTGGACGGCGACGACGCGGGAGCCGTCGCGGTGCGGGAGCATGCCGCGCTTGCCCGCCGGCGTGTAGAAGAGGAACGCCTTCGACTCGGCGGGGAAGACCGCGTTGAGCGCGTCGTTGACGTCCCGGAGGAAGGGGTGCCAGTCCTCGACCTGGTTGAGCTTGAGGGTGGCGCCGTCCGCGAGTTGTCGGCCCACTCCGACGGGGTCGATGAACCCGTCGACGCGGCTGCCGGCGACCTCGCGGGTCGCCAGGACCTCGCTGTCGGAGGGCGCCAGGCCCTCCTGGAGGACGGAGAAGTAGGGGCGGCGCAGCAGGCTGCCGTCGATCAGCGCGAGGATGTCGCTGATGCGCGGCAGCCCGTCGAGGGCGACCGCGTCGCGCAGGACCAGGGTTTCACTCCCGTGGTACGCCGTGCGCAGGTCGCTGCCGTCCTCCAGCAGATCAGTCAGCGTGCTCACCGGCACCGGTGGCTCTCCCGTCACGAGTTGACACCGTGGCCGACGGTTGGGTGGCACCGGCCGCCCAACCGTCGGTCACGTCGTGGATGTGCGCGACTGTCAGGCGAAGTCGATGTTCTGCATGAGCATCGGAGCGTCGCCGTCGAACTCGTCGAGCTCGTCGATCGCCGCGGCGCGCAGCTCGTCCTCGGTGGGCGTGATCAGGGTGTCGATGCTCACAATGATCTCCTCGTCTCGTCGCGAGTGACTGATTCCCCGTCTTCCCATATGAATTGACGGTCAGTCACTAAAAACGTAAGGCCGATCCCTGTCGACGGTCAACCCCGCGTGCCCGACGGGAGGATCCGGTTCGTCGGGTCGTGAGACGTCACGTTCGAGGAGGCTCCCGGGGGCCTCCCGTCCGCGGCGCCGGGTGGTCCGGAAACCGCCGGGAGCCCGCCGCACATGCTCTACGCTCGGGGCGCGAAAGGGCCCTCGCCGGTCTGCTGGAGGCTCTTCGCGCGCCCCGACACACCCGCACGACGGCCCGATCCGTGGGGAGACCCCTGTCATGACCACCTCGTCCAAGCCTCCCGCGACAGCCGCCGCGCCGGCCCGATCCCTGCTGCGCGCCCACCGGGGCTTCCAACTGCTGCTCACCGGCGACACCGTCAGCCAGTTCGGCAGCCAGGTCACCATGCTGGCGATACCGCTGGTGGCCCTGAGCACCTTTCACGCCTCGGCCTTCCAGATGGGCCTGCTCACGGCGGCCTCCACCATCCCGGTCGCCGTGGCCGGCCTGCCGGCCGGGGCGTGGGTGGACCGGATGCGGCGCCGACCGGTGCTCGTCGCGGCCGACCTGCTGCGATTCGCCCTGCTGGCCTCGATACCGCTGGCCTACGCGTTCGGCGTCCTCACGCTGGCCCAGTTGTACGCGGTGGCGATGCTGGCCGGCACGGCCACGGTGTTCTTCGACGTCGCCCACCTGTCGTACCTGCCGTTCCTGGTCGGACGCGACCGGCTGACGGAGGGCAACGCGGTGCTGCAGACGGCCAACCGGGGCGCCGAGTTCAGCGGCCCGGCGGTCTGCGGCTGGCTGGTCCAGGCGGCCGGACCGGTCGGCGCCCTCATGGTGGACGCGGTCAGCTTCCTCGTCTCCGCCGCCTCCATCGGCGCGATCCGGCGTTCCGAGCCGCAGCCGGAGCAGACGGCGCACGGCTCGCTGCGCCAGCAGATCGCCGTGGGACTGCGCTACGTCCTCCACCACCCGGTGCTGCGCGTGCTCGTCTCCAGCGGCGTGCTGCTGTGCCTGGCGACCACCGCACTGCTGGCCGTCCAACCGATCATGCTCGTCCGGGACTTGGGGATGAGTCCGGGGCTCTACGGCCTGCTGCTGGTCGGGGACGGCATCGGCGGATTCGTGGGCAGTCTGGCCGCGCGGCCGGTGATCCGCAGGCTCGGGACCGCCCGCACCATCTGGGTGCCGAGCCTGGCCATCGTGCCCTTCGTCCTGCTGCTGCCCTTCACCGGCCACGGCTGGCTCATCCTGCTCTACCCGGTGGGCTCGTTCGTCTTCGCCGTCGGCATCTCCCTGCGCAACGTCGCCCAGCTGAGCTACCGCCAAGGCGTCTGCCCGCCCGAGCTGCTCGGCCGGATGAACGCCTCGATGCGCGTACTGACCTGGGGCGCCATGCCACTGGGCGGCCTGCTCGGCGGCGCGCTTGCCCAGTGGGCCGGCACCCGCGCCGCCCTGTGGGCCGTCTTCGCCCTGATCGTGCTGTCCCTGCCGCCGGTGCTCACGCCCGCGCTGCGCGGCCGGGACTGACCAGGACGACCGCGCGGCGGAGCGCCCCGGCCCGGGCTGCCGTGGCAGCCCGGGCCGGGCCGCAGCGGGTGCTACTTCTCGCCGAGGAACCCGACGACGGCGCGGCGCAGTCCGGCGCTGTCCAGACCGTGGGCGATGGCGTGCTGGCGGGGCGAGCCGTAGTTGCGCAACTCGTCACGGCCGACGCCGAGTCCGAGCACCCGGTGCGACAGGTCGCCCAGCGCGTCCACGACCTCCGGGACCGAGGTGCCGGCGAGGTACGGCTCGACCAGGACGACGGCCGGCTCCCGCTGGTCCGCGACGGCCGCCCGCAGCGCGACGGCGTCGAAGGGCCGGACGGTGGACGCGTACAGCACGGTGACGTCCAGTCCCTCGGTCGCGGCCAGAACCGCGTCGGCCAGCGGGCCGACGGCGATGACGACGGCCGTCGTGCCGTGCCGCAACCTGCGCAAGCCGCGGTGCGGACGGCCGTCGACGATGCCGTGGGCGTGCGCGTTGGACTGGTTCGACAGACGCAGGTAGACCAACCCGTCGCCGTCGGCCGCCTCCCGTAACTGCGCCTCGGCCTCGTCGGCGTGGCCGGGGACGTCGATCGTCCAGTCGGGCAGCGTCGACAGCAGCGCGACGTCACCGGGCGACTGGTGGGTGCGTCCGCTGTTCGCGATGTCGTAGGAGGCCCCGGCGCTGACCAGCACCGCCCCGACTCCCTGGTGGTTGAGGTCCAGCTTGATCTGCTCGAAGGGCCGCTCGACCAGGAACGGCGCGAAGCTGTGCGCGATCGGCCGCATCCCGGCGAGCGCGAGGCCGCCGGCGGCGCTGATCAGGAGTTGTTCACGGATGCCGAAGTTCAGCACCCGGTGCGGGTGGCGCTCGCGGGCGCCGTCGAAGAGGGCTGACGTCAGGTCGGCGGTCAGCACCGCCAACCGCTCGTGGCTGTCCAGCAGCCGCGTGGACACCTCGACGAAGCGCTCACGCATGATTCCGGCCATGGGGGTCCTCCTTGGGTTCACGACGGGGTGGGTCGGCCGTGGCGGGGTCGGCCGGCTCGGGGCGGCGACGGCCGCGGTGCGGTGCGGTGCGGTGCGGTGCGGAACGGGTGTCACCGCGCTCCGGTGTCACCGCACCCCGGTGTCGGCCACCACGAGCCGTGGAGCGCCGGGGTGCGGGGCGCGGAAGGCCGCCTCCAGCTCGTCGTGGTCCCGGCCGTCCGCCCGTACCGTCGACCAGCCCTCGACCTCGAAACGCTTCTCCATGCCGCCCGGCCAGCCGTGGCTCGCGGAATGGTTGTCGACCACGATCACGTGGAGCCGCTCCAGGCCGACGCGGCCCGCGTAGGCGATCGCCTCATGGTTGGAGCCCTCGTCCAGCTCGCCGTCGCCGATGAGGACCCACACGTCGGACGGAATGCCGCGGGCGCGCAGCCCCAGCGCCGTGCCCACGGCCAGCGGCAGCCCGTGGCCGAGCGAGCCGCTGGATATCTCGACGCCGGGCACGAGGGACCGGTCCGGGTGCATGCCGAGCGGGGAGCGGAAGGTGCCGAACCGGCGCAGCTCGGCGGGGTCGATGAAGCCCCTCGCGGCCAGCACCGCGTAGTAGGCCATGGGGCCGTGGCCCTTGGAGAGGAAGAACCGGTCCCGGTCCTCGGCCATCTCGGGGGTGACGCGCAGGACGCGGTCGTACAGGACCCACAGGGCGTCGACGGTGGAGATCGCCGCCTCCCGGTGCTTCTCGTCGCCCACCATCATCGCCATCAGCTCGCGCAGGTCTTCGAAGGTTGCCGTGGTCATCGCAGCGGGGTCTCCAGACGTGTGTGGGGCGGGCGGTGAGGTGGCGTGGTCGAGCGGTCGGGGACACCGTGGCGTCCCGGCGTCCCGGCGTCCCGGCGGGCAGGCGGGCAGGCGGGCGAGGGGCGGGTGCCCGGTTACCAGATGCGTACCCGGTCGGCCGGGTCCCGCCACATCCCGTCGCCCTCGCGGACACCGAAGGCCTCGTGGAACTCCGCGAGGTTGCGCACGGCGGCGTTGCAGCGGAACTCCGCCGGGGAGTGCGAATCGACCACCAGCCTCCGTCGGACCTCGGCATCGCGGGCCTTGAACCGCCAGACGCGCGCCCAGCTGAGGAAGAACCGCTGTGCGCCGGTGAGGCCGTCGACGACCGGTGGTTCGGCACCGTCGAGCGACCGGAGGTAGGCGCGGTAGGCCATGGTCAAGCCGCCGATGTCGCCGATGTTCTCGCCGACCGTCAGCGCGCCGTTGACGTGCTGCCCGGGCGCCTGCTCCGGCTCCAGCGCGTCGAACTGCGCGATCAGCGCGGCGGCCCGCTCGTCGAAGGCGGCGCGGTCGGCCTCGGTCCACCACTCCCGGAGGGCGCCGGTGCCGTCGTACTTCGAGCCCTGGTCGTCGAAGCCGTGGCCTATCTCGTGGCCTATGACGGCTCCGATGGCCCCGTAGTTCACGGCCGCGTCGGCCTCGGGGTCGAAGAACGGGGGCTGGAGGATCGCGGCCGGGAAGACGATCTGGTTCATCCCGGCGCTGTAGTACGCGTTGACCGTCTGCGGGGTCTTGGACCACTCGTCGCGGTCCGCCGGGGCGCCGAGTCCGGCCAGTTCCCGGTCGAACTCGAAGGCCGCGGCGCGCTGCGCGTTGCCGACCGGGTCGTCGCGGCGCACCGTCAGGGCACTGTAGTCGCGCCAGCGGTCGGGGTATCCGATCATCGACGTGAAGGCGTCCAGCTTCTCCAGGGCGCGGTCCTTGGTCTCCGGCCTCATCCAGGGCAGGGCCCTGATGCCGTGCCGGTGCGCGGCCACGAGGTTGCCGATGAGTTCGAGCACCAGCTCCTTGGAGCGCGGCGGGAAGTGCTCGGCGACGTAGAGGCGGCCCAGCGCGTAGCCGAGTCCGGACTCGACCAGGTCCAACCCGCGCTGCCACCGCTCGCGCTGCTCGGGAACGCCGGTCAGGGCGGTCCCGTAGAAGGCGAAGTGCTCCTCGGCGAAGGCGCTGCTCAACAGCGGCGCGGTCGTACGGACCAGCTGCCAGGACAGCCACGCCTGCCGGCACGCGACCGGCGTCCGCGCCCAGAGCGTGGAGAGCTCTTCGAGGAAGCCGGGCTGCCGGACCACGACTTCGGCGAGCGCCGAAGCGGGCGCCCCGATCCCTTCCCGCCAGGCGTCCCAGTCGAAGGCCGGGGCCAGGGCGTCCAGGCCGGAACGGTCGAGGAGGGTGTAGGCGCGCACCGCGTCGCGGGCCTTCACCCGGTCCCAGTGCGCCGAGGCGATCCGTGTCTCCAGCGCGACGACGCGTCCGGCGGTGCCGGCCGGATCGGTCGCACCGGTGAGCTTCAGCATCGTCTCGATGTGCGCGCGGTAGGCGGCGCGGACGGAGACTGAGGACTCCTCCCGGTAGTACGACTCGTCCGGCAGGCCGAGCCCGGCCTGGTGGAGGTGGACGAGACAGCGGTCGGGCCGGTGCGCGTCGGTGTCCACGTACGCGGTGAAGAGGCCGGTCGCCCCGCGGCGCTGCAACTGCCCCAGGACCCGGGCGAGGGCCGGGCCGGAGTCGGCGGCGGCGATCAGATCGAGGGCCGGCCGCAGGGGTGCCGCGCCGAGCTCCTCGACCCGCTGCTCGTCGAGGAAAGCGGCGTACAGGTCGCCGATGCGGCGCTCGTCGCTGCCCTCCGGCGTGTCCCCGGCCGCTGCCCGCTCCACGATCTCCCGCAGGTGCAGCTCGGCGCCGTCGCGCAGGTCGGCGAGCGATCCGGCGACGGCGCGGTCCTCGGGAATGACGGACTCGTCGAGCCAGCGGCCGTTGACGTGACGGAAGAGGTCGTCCTGCGGCCGCACCTCCGGACGTCCCCAGGAGAGGTCGACGTTCCTCGAGACCGCTTCGCGCATCGCAGATCCTCCCGTGTCGTGACTGCCCGTCAGACCGTATCCAGACTGTGCGGTGTCGGAACAGGTGGCGGAACGATGCGACGACGCCTCCCGCGGATGTGCGCGAATCGGTCCGGAACGGGGTGTGTCCCGGCGTCGTGCGGTCGCCTACGATGCCTGACGGATCGCAAGCCGTGTGGTGACGAACGGGCGGGAGGCCCTGTGAGGCTGCGTGAACTGGGCTTCTCTGTCGGCGAGTTCTCCGACGGCTGGCCGGCCCGTGCCATGACGGCGACGGCGCACGAGGCGGTGCGCGCGGTGCTGTCCCCGGACGACGTGGACGAGCTCGTCGCCGACCGCGGGTTGCGGATGCCGGCGTTCCGGATGGCGCGGGACGGAAGATTGGTCAACCCCCGTCACTACACGCTGGCGTCCGGCTCCGAAACGACCTCGACCGTCGGGCAACTCGCCGACCCCGAAGGGATCGCCCGGCAGCTGGGCCGGGGATCGACCCTGGTCCTCCAGGGAATCCAGCGGTTCCACCCGCCAGCGGGCAGACTCGCCCGCTCGCTCGCGCGCGAGCTGGGCGCCCGGGTCTTCGTCAACGCCTACCTGACGCCGGACGCCGCCCAGGGTTTCGCCGAACACACCGACCCCTACAGCGCGTTCCTCGTCCAGCTCGCGGGCGCCAAGCGCTGGCAGGTGCGGCCCTCGGCCGACGCGCCGGTGGAAGAGGTGCTCCTGCGGCCGCTGGACGTGCTGTGGCTGCCGGCGGGCTGGCTCCACGCGGGCGTCGCGCTGCCCGGCTCACCCAGCGTCCATCTGACACTGGCCGTCAACCCGCTTCCGCTCACCGACGTCGTCACCGCGATCACCGAGGGCCTGATGCGGCAGGTGGACGGCGAGACGCTGCCCCCGCTGCCGGCGGATGGCGCACAGCAGGTACTGGAACGCGAAGTCGACCGGCTGGCCGCACGCCTCCGCGCCGCCCTGGTGGGCGTCGACGCCGGGGAACTGGCCCGCACCCTGCTGGCCCGCAACGCCGAGGGCGCCGAGGCGCCGGCCGACCGGGTCAGCACGGCGCTCGGCCTCGTACCGCCCGACGCGCCGACGGGCACCTGGGCCACCGGCGGCGACGGGGTGTAGCGCGGCGGGCCGGGCCGCACGGCACTGAGCACCGGGCTCCCGCCCGTCCCCCTCCGCCCAGGCCCGTCCCCCCTCCGCCCAGGTCAGCCGAACCGTGCGATCACCTCGGCGAACGCGTCGAGCGCCGCCTCCTGCACGACCACGTAGTCGAAGCCGAACCGCTCCCGACGAGCGAGCAGTTGCTCGGCGATCTGCGCCGCACTCCCGATCAGCACGGCGGGCAGCGCGCCGACCTGCTCCGGACTCAGCGTGCCCTGCAGGAAGCGGGAGTAGTCCTCCAGCGCGGCCTGACGGTCACCGGTCACCTCGGTGCGCAGGACGATGATGTTCCGGCGCACCGCCTCCCGACCCGCCGCGCGCAGTTCCGCCTCGACCAGCGCCACCCGTTCGTCCATCCGGCGTTCCGTCAGGTACCGCATGCCCCGGCCCTGCGGGTCGAACCTGGTACCGGCGAAGGACACGATGTCGGCGTGCCGGGCGGCCAGTCGCAGCACCCGGTCGCCATTGCCGCCGATCATCAGGGGCGGCCGGTCGGAACCGGTCACGCGGGTCACCTCGTCCAGGGTCGCGACGAGTCGATCGACGCGTTTGCCCGACGCCTCGAACGGAACTCCGGCCTGGTCGAACTCGGGCTTCTTCCATCCCGCACCGAGCCCGACCTCCAGCCGCCCGCCGGTGAGTCGGGCGGCGGTGACGACATCCCTGGCGAACAAGGCCGGGCTGTAGAACGAGGTGTTGCTCACGAACGTGCCGACCCGGACGCTACTCGTCGCCTCGGCGGCCATGGCACACGCCAGGAAGGGCGAGGGCATGCCGATGTGGTCGGGCACGGTGATCACGTCGTAGCCGAGGCCCTCGGCACGCCGGCACTTCTCCCTCCAGGAGGCCCGGTCCTCGAGCTTCGTCAGATTCACGCCGAACCGTAAGCTCATCGCACAGATCCCGTCCTTTCCCGTCCTTGAGCAGCGGCGTGGTCGCGGCGGAGGAAGAAGGAGATCACGCGGTCGGCCCCCAAGGATCGTCCCCTGCCGGATCGTGGCCGTTCAGCCTAGACCACCGCCGATCGTGTGTCTTCCGGTCCTGACCGGTCCTGAGCGGAGACGAGACGCAGTGGCCGGGTCGGGCCGGGCCAGAGGCCAACGGCCGCGCCACGGCCGTTGCATAGGCTGGCCGCTTCACCCGACGCACCGCGACGAGGACCGACCCATGCCCAGCACCACCAGGATCCGCCTGATCGAGCCCAGCGACGCCGCCCCGATCGCCGCGCACCGGACGCGGGACGCCGAGGCCTTCCGGCGATGGGAACCGGCCCAGCCGGCCGAGTCCCTCACCCCGCGGGGCCAGGCGGAGCGGATCGACAAGCTGCTGGCCGGCCACCGGGCCGGCACGCTCTGGCCGGGCGTGGTGCTCGCCGACGACCAGGTGGTCGGGCAGGTCACCGTCGGAGGCATCCTGCCGCAGGCCCACCTGCGCCGCGCCTCCGTCGGGTACTGGATCGGCAGCGCCGCCCAGAACCAAGGGCACGCCGGACGCGCCGTCGAGCTCGTACTCCGGGAGATGAGGGACGAGCTCGGACTGCGCCGCGCCGAGGCGTCCACACAGCTGGAGAACCTGCCGTCGCAGCGGGTACTGCGCCGCAACGGGTTCAGCCCGTACGGTGTCGCCCACTTCTCGATCCTTCTCGACGGGCACTGGCGGGACGAACTGCTGTGGGAGCGGGCCCTCGTCGACTAGGCCTGTCCGGTCGATCCGCGCCCGCACCGCACCCCGCACCCCGCACCCCGCACTCCGCGCACCGCAGGGCCGGCCCCGGCCGCCGGCCGTGCCGTCGGCCGGGCGAGATGTGCCGAACTGAAATCTGATCCTCCGATTTCCCGGTATTGATTTCATGGTCGCGGCCGAACGTGGCCGAATGTTCCTCTTCTGGAGCCTGGCGCACCGCGCTAGCCTCACCGTAAGAAGTCGGAAAAGAGGGGGAAATGAACATCAAAAGGACTCGATCAATCCGAATCACCCGACCGGGGCGCCGAATGGCCGCGGCCGCCGGTCTGCTGGCGATCTCCGCGGCCACCGTCGTGGCGATCCCCGGCACTGCCAGCGCCGCCACCGTTGCCTACAACGGCGCATGTGGGAGCGGGTACAACGTCAAGAGCTGGTTCGGCATCCAGTCGACGACCGAGGAGGTGACGGTCTACCTGACCTACTCGGCCGCCACCGGCAAGAATTGCGTCGTCGGGATAAAGGACAACCAGACCACGACGCGGTCCATCACGGTGTACATAGAACGTGACGACACCCCCGGTTCCCGGGTCACCGACTCCGGGAACTACACGAAGTATGCCGGCCCCGTCTACATATACGCGAAGGGCGCGTGTGTCACCTGGGGCGGCGTGTTCAACGACCTGGAAGTACTCCGGCGGCACACCAACTGCGGGGCGTGACCCCCATCCGTGAAGCCGCCCGCCGTCCCGGTGCGACGACCAGGACGGCGGGCGGCAGCGGCCGCACCACCCTTGGGGCGCGGTCGGGCCTCAGCGCCGGGGGTCGATCCTCAGGTCGCCCCGGGGCACCTCACGGACGTGGGCACCGGCCGGCAGGTCGTGCGTTCCGCGATGTCGACGTGAACCGGTGAACGGCGACGACGGGCCGGTCGGACCGAGGCAAGCTTCGGTCCGACCGGCCCTGCGGCTCGGTGCCGTGCCGCTCGAAACCGTCAGGCGCAGGTGACCTCTCCGGAGGTGTCGGCGGTGCAGAGCAGGGTCATGGTGCCGTTGTTGGGGTCGCTCGGGTAGGGGCTGGCCGAGAGGCGGGTCATGGTCAGCGGGTAGCCGGTGCCCGGGGTCAGCCGGCCGACGATGAACGAGATCAGCGGAGTGATCGTCTGGTGGCCGGCGGCGATGTCCGTCATGTCGCAGGTGAGGAGCCGCTGCGCGGTGTCGACGGTGCACGTGGACGGCTTGGTGGGGCTGCTGAAGGCCTCGGGGTAGCTGAGCTGGTAGCGGACGTTCGTGGCATCGCTCTCGCCCACGTTCACCATGTGGGGCGTCACGTGGAGGGTGCCGCCGTTCGCGGTTCCCTTCGCGGGGGCCACGAAGGGCAGGAGGTTGGTGGACGGGGCGGGGTGTGACAGGGCGGAGGCGGGGCCTTGCCCGCGGCTGTTCACCGCTGTGACCCGCACCCTGGCATGGTTCGCTTCGATCTGCGCGACGCGGTCGGCGGGGATGGTCAGTGTCGTCGAGGTGCCGGGCACGGTTCCCAGGACGGTTTCGGTGCCGGCAGGGTTGCTGGGATCGTGGTCCACGGTCACCACGTACTCCTCGATGGCGCTGCCGCCGTCGGAGGGAGCGGTCCAGGTGACGGTCGAGCCGTCCGGGCTGATCGCGGGCTTCTTGGGGGCACCCGGCAGGCTCGCCCCGTGGTGGACGGCCGCCCGAACGGTGGCCGGCGGGCAGGTGGGCGTGCCGGCGGTGGTGGCGGTGACCAGGTCGACGTACTGGCCGGGGCGCGGGTGCGGCGGGGTGTAGAGGCCGCTCTGGTCGACGGTGCCCAGCGATCCGGGTGCCATGGACCAGGTGACCGCCTGTACACCGTCAGCGAGGGGCACAGCACGACCGCGTACACCGTCACGCAGGTCGCCGGCTTGATGGTCAGCAGCGGATCGCGCCGCGTCTCGTGCTTGTAGGCGATGCCCAGTTCGCCCTCGATCGACGCCTTGGCGGTCGCTGTCGCGGTGAAGTCGGAGGTGAGGGTGTAGCCGCGGGGATCCACCGCGTAGTAGTTGGGATCGCGTTCGAGTCCGGCGGTGGCCGACCAGTCCATCGGCCGGGATCCACGCCCGGGCGGTTCCCTTCCCTGAACGGCACCACGTCAGCCTCCGGCTCCGCCCACCCAGGTGTCCAATACGAACGCGACGCGACGACATCGACCTCGCCCTCCTGACAACGGAACGCCTCGTCGCGGTCGTCCCCACCGACCACCCTGCCGCCGGGAACGGCCGGGTGAACGCGGCGGCGCTGGCCGCCGACCCCCTGATCCTGTTCCCGCGCTCGGCGGGAGCCCACGCCTTCGAGGTGAACACCCAGCCCATCCGGGACACCGGCAACGATGTCCGGGTCGCCCAGGTGTGCTCCAACTGGCACACCATCATCATTTCGTCGCCGCCGGCCTCGGCGTCACCATCGCCCCCCACAGCGTCACCGCGCTGCTCCCCGCGGGCGCACGGCGCCTCGAACTCGACGGGCGGGTCTGTCCAGTGAACGGTGTAACTCGGTTGGGTTGAGTTAGCGGCGGCCGGCGGAGAGTCGGCCGTCGAAGGTGATCTCGAAGGCGTTCAGCG
>NZ_JBVJBI010000024.1:0-126578 GCF_055589745.1 Kitasatospora sp. NPDC041917
CGTCCTGCTGCGACAGGATCAGCGGCGAAGGCCTCTCACCTCCACTCGAACCACAGCGCCTCACGGCGCACCCACGACCTGAGGCACTCGACCGCGACCCTCCTCCTGGAACAGGGCGTCGAACTCGTCGTCATCAAGGAGCTGCTGGGTCACGCCCACATCGGCGTCACCGCGACGGTGTATGCACATGTCCGGCTCCGTCTCCAGCGTGACGCCATCGACATCCTCAGCCGCACGCTCGGCAGAGCCGTCGAAGAAGCCACCTGGAGCGACGACGGTGGCGACCCGCCGGCCTGTGCTGCACCTGTCCGCTGACGTTGCCGTCAACTACTGCCGTCAAGACGCCATGAAGCCCTCCCTGGAATCGCTCCAGGGAGGGCTTCATGCGCGTTCGATTTCAGTGTCTGCGCCACATATCAGGCACCTGAGTTCCGGAGAGCCAACCCATACAACGACTCAGTCATTGGAGATCAGGCACCCATGTCACCACACTTGAGTCAATCTCGGATTCCTCCAAGAACTCCCGAAGCACCTCGCCAGAATCGCCGCCCTCACTAAGCATGAGCGTAAATCCAGAAACAGGATTTCCGGCGATCCTCACAAGCGCAACAATCCTCCCGGAATTCAGACCAAAGACGGAAATCTCCGTCTCCCCAATATCTCCAGAAGGAGACTCGACAGAGCCGCCAAGAGCCTCGATTTCCTCCCTATCAATGTTTAGTTGAGCGCACATCTGAGGCCTGGATGGAATCCATCTTTCCAACCCCAATGGAATCATTACTACCTCACGGATCGGGATACCACAACTGGTATCTTTGCCAGATCGCCACCGTTTGCCGAACTCACTCCGAGCAAGCTAGATGGCCACCACGCCTGCCTCGGGAGAGTATTTCGCGCGGGATAAGGATGAACCGTTGTGTAGAACTCGAAGCTCCCTGGAGGAGCGTTCTCGGGAAGCGGTCCGCGCCACGCCTGAACAATTCCTTCCTCTGGCCAGAAGATCCTCGACGGATTCCCCCACAACTCGCCAGACGCTTCAACAAGCGAGAGGGTTTCCGTGGTCTGCGTACTCCCACCCGAGAGACGGTGGAATGGCCCATGAAGCACAGTTTCCTGAGCTTCTTGCGCCGCCTCATCAGCTCCTCCTGCCGCACCACTGGCCGTTTCCCCACAATTGTGAACGAGGACCGGCGTGGCGCCTGCGAGCACATAGTACGTGTGGAGCAGGTTGACGGTGAGGTTGTGGGTGGTGACGGCATACGGGTAGTTGCGGACGGACTGGATGGTGAGGGTGGTGCCGTCAGGCTGGCGGAGCTGTTCGCCGGGGGTGAGTTCGCCGGCGTCAACCCACTGCTGGCGGGTCTCGCTCCAGTAAGGGTGGTGATAGGTGGAGGTGATCTTCGCTTGGTCGGCGGCCGGCGGGCCCCGGGGGCTGGCGTCGTCGGTGAAGGTGAGGTCGGTGAAGTCCTTGTCGTCGGGGGTGGTGATGGTGGTGGTGACGGTCTCAGGTCGGGCTTCGCCGGTCTGTGGGTCGGTCGCCATGACGACGTCGCCGTCGCGGACATCACCGATGGGCTTGGTGCTGCCGTCCGCCATCAGGACCAGGGTTGTGGCCGGGAAGCTATTGCACTTCTCAAGGCTGGGCGAGTCCGCCTCGGCCTTGGCTGCCTTGGACTCTGTTCCCGCCGCGTCGGCTGCTGTTTGCTTTGCTGCTTTTTCTTCTGCTGCCCTGGCTGCCGCCTTCTCCGCTGCTCTGGCTTCCGCAGCAGCCGTTGTGGCAGTGACGTACGCGGCTTCGGCTTCCTTGGCAGCGCGTTCGCCGGAACGGATGGCGGTGTAGACCCTCTCGATCTCCTTGTAGATCTTGAAAGCCTTGATCCCGGCCTTGACCGCCTGGGCGATCTTGCCCCAGGGCATCACATTGAGGGCAGTGTTGATGCAGCCCATCACGTCGCCCTTGGTGAAGCAGTCGCGGGCGTCGTTGAAGCCGATCAGGTCGCCGACGATGTCGACCACCTTGTGCACGAGCTCGTCGCGCTTGCGCTTGGACTCGTTGAGGTTCTTGTGCGCGGCGTCGAGCGCCTGGCCTGCGGCCCGCTCATCCTTCGTGGGCTGCTGCGCAGGCGGGCCGGGAAGCGCCCCCGCAGGGGTGACGAAGGACTCGCCGTGGCCGTTGTCCATGACGGCCGCGAGGCCGTCACACTCGGCCGGTGTGTCGCAGGTGGGCCTCAGACCATTGGCGTCCGACTTGTTGATCGGACTGTTGTTGGCGTACGCGTAGGCGTTCCACTGCTGGGGATCGCCGGCGTCCATGATCGGGTCGGGGCTGATGAAGCGGCCCGTCCTGGGGTCGTACTCTCGGGCACCGAGGAGGGTGAAGCCGGTCGACTTCTCCTTGGTACCGCCGACGAAGCCCTTGTCCCCGGCCCAGACACCGGCCGCGGGCTGGGTGCCGCGCTCGTTGCCGAACGGGTCCGTGGGGCGGCGGACGTGGGCGAGAGTCGCCGAGTCGAACTGGACGCCGTTGGTGCCGTGCGGGTCCGCCCCCTGGTACGCCAGCTTCGACGTCCCGTTGGTCGTGGTGCGCGTGATGGACAGGCCGTTGGGCGCCGCGTAGCTGCGGACGTTGCTGACGACCTTGGTGGTGGTGTCCAGAGTGATCTGGTCCGCGCCCAGGTTGAGCGTGGTCTTGCCCGCCTCGCGACGGATCAGCTGGTTGCCCGACACGTCGTAGAGGTAATTGGTCCCGCCGCTCTGGCCGGTGCCGGTGATCTGGTCGAGCTTGCCCTGGGCGTTCCAGGCCAGCGCCCTGGTGCCCGGGGTGTCCGTGATCGAGGTGGTGTTGCCCGCCGCGTCGTAGGTGTACGAGGTCACCGCGCTGCCGGCCGGGCCGGTCTGGGTGGACTTCATCAGCGCGTGCGGACCGCCCGTGCCTCCGCCCGTCTTCGGGTCGGAGGACGGGGTGTTGGGCCCGGTGCCGAAGGTCTGGGTGGTGGTGACGTCCTTGTTCGCGTCGCCGGTGACGTCCTTCTGGACCAGCTTGGTGCGGTTGCCGATGAGGTCGTACACGTACTGCTGCCAGTACGGGGCCGGGCCGCCGACGCTCGGCTTGCCGCCGCTCACCGACGGACCGTCGGGGTTGGTGCAGGTACCGACACCGGGGACGCTCGGCTGCGGCTTGGTGGTCTGGGTGCCGGCGTCGGTCCAGGCCTGGGTGAGCCGCCCGAGGTAGTCGTGGGTGAAGCACTGCAGGTCGGCGACCTGACCGTCCTGCGCGTTGCGGGCCGACGTGACCTGGCCCAGCGGGTTGTAGGTGTAGTCGACCGAGTCGACGTGCGCCGTCTCGGCAGTCTGCTTGTCCACGATCGAACGCGTCACCCGGCCGGTGGCGTCGTCGATCAGCATGGTGGCCACCACCTGGGCACCTGCGCCACCGACAGTGGTGCGATAGGGCCGACCGTAGGGGTCGTATCGAACGTCGGCCACGAACGTCGACTTGGCGGAACCGAAGCTACTGGTGAGTCCTCCGAACTGACCGACGACGTCGGTGGCGAAGGTCAGCTTTTCCCTGCCGATGCCGGCCACGGCCGGCATCGTCGTGGTTGCCAGGCGGCCTGCGTTGTCGTAGGTGTTGTCGGTCTGGTAGACGCCGGCGAGTTCCTTCTCCACTGCCGGGATGGTGGTCTTGGCCCCGAGTTCGCGGTACCCGATGTCGTAGCCGGTGATCTCCGACCTGTACGCGTCTCCGGTCGCTCCTCCGACATACCGCGTCGAGGAGGTCGGCTTGCCCTTGGCGAGGCTGTCGTAGGTCCAGACGGCAACCTGCTTGGTCGAGTCGATCGCCGTGCCCTCGTAGGCCGCGACGTTGCGACCGAGCAGGTCGGTGACGCTGGTGGCGCTCTTGCCGCGGGAGTCCGTGACGGTGACGAGGTTCTTGCTGTCGTCGTACGTCGTCGTGCCGGTGCCCGAGTCCGGGTCGGTGGACTTCACCGGGCGGCCCAGCAGGTCGTACTCGTACCTCCACTGGTTGCCGGCCGCGTCCTTGCGCCAGCTCTCCTTGCCTTCCGGCGTGTAGCCGTAGGTGGTCTCGTCGTACGCACCAGTCGGGGTGTTGGCCTTGTACTGGCGCAGGGCGACCGTGTTACCGCGGGCATCCGCGACGGTCGCGGTGGCGTAGCCGCCGGCCGGTGGGGTGCTGCGGACCTCATCGGCTCCGAGGTAGTCCGCGTGGGTACGCCACTGCTCGACGCCGTAGGACTGGAAGATCGAGTCGACGACCCGCCCCATGCCGTCGTACTTCTTGACGGTCTGGGACGGGATCTTGCCGTCCGGTTCCACACCGCCGTTGGGCAGGAAGAGCTGACCACTGGGCTGCGCCTGGTCGTTGTAGTAGGCGGCGCTGGTCTTGATCTGCCAACCGTGCGAGTCGAACAGCGCGTCGGTGATCATGCGGCCCGTGGCCCCCGAGGGGGGACTGGCCTGAGTCTGGCGGATTCGGCCGAGGCCGTCGTAGATGGTGAAGCTGGAGGTGTAGGTCTCCTCCAGGCCCTCCCGGTTGCCCATCAGGGCCTGGGTGAGCACCTGCGACGGTGCGTTGGAACCGTTGACCGAGTACGAGAACTTGCGGTCGGGACGGTTGGGGTATGTCGCGCGCTCGTTGCCGGGGCTCCAGCCCGCGACAGCACGGCCGAGGGAGTCGAACTCCTGCTCGCTGATCCGGCCGTTCTCGTCCTTGATCTTGAGCGCCGAGCTGCGGCCCACGTCGAGCGTGCTGACGGTCTGCCAACCCAGCGGGTTGGTGTGGGTCACCTGAGTGGGCAGCTGGCCGGTGGCCGGCGAGTAGGCGGTCCTGGTCTCGGCGCCGGCCGGGTGGGCGGCGTCGGTGCGAGTCGGGTCGACGGTGCTGATGACCCGGCCGTAGTCGTCGAAGCTCGCTCGGGCGGTGGCCCGGTAGACCGGTTTGCCGGCCGCGTCGTAGCGCTCCAAGACCTCGGTCGAGGTCTGCTCGGCCTTGGCACCGGCCTGACCGAGCCCCATGCCGTCGAAGTAGGCCCTGGTGTCGGCGACCGTGTTGTCCTTGGTCGGGGTCTGGCCGCAGGCGCCCTTCAGGACCAGGGTGTGCGAGGCAAGCTGCGTCGGTACGTCGCCAGGGCCGGTGGCGTACTCGAAGGAGGTGCAGAGCAGCTGCTCGGGGTGGGCGACGTCCCCGTTGTCGTAGACCGTCAGCGGACGGGCGAGCGACGTCGAGTCGTACGTGGTGGAGCGCTCGCTGGTGCGCCAGGTGCCGCTTGCCAGCTTCTCTCGGGTGGTCACCTTCAGGGCGTTGACGGCCCGGGCGGTAATCGCGGGCATGCCGCCGGACTGGTTGCGGGTCGCCTTGATCGGACCGAGCCAGGGATCGGTGACCACGGTGGAGAGCAGCTCGCCGTTGTCGCCGGTGTAGTTGGCGGAGTCCCGGATGAATCCTGCCAGGACGTTCTCATCCTTGATGGTGCCGCCGTGGGCGTCCGTCACGGACACCTGGCGGGTCGTCCCGTTGGCGAGGACGTCACCATCCATGCCGCGCAGGAAGGTCGCGACTGCCTTGGTGCGGGGAGCCTCGACGTCGCTGCCGCTACCGCTGCGGGTGGTGACCGTCGCGTACCCGCGGAACTGGTCCCAGGTACGGGTCTTGGCGTCGGCCATCTCGGAGTCGTTGCGGTGCCAGGCCGCGCCGCCGCCGTACTCGTAGTCGGTGACGACCGCGGGTTGGCCGCCGGCGACCGAGTCCTGCTGGGTGACCGACTGCACGATGATCTTGTTGAACCAGTCGTTGACCGGGTCCGGTGCCGTCTGTCCCGGCAGGTACCACTTGACCGGCATGCAGGCCATCGTGTTGCCGTCCTCCGACACCGGCATCTTCCCGCTGGCCTCGCGCGAGCATTCGGCGGGGCGGTAGACGACGTTGATCAGGCCACCGGTCTCGGTGGTGATCTTCTGGATGCGCGGACGCTTGTACGGCTCGACGGAGGCCGAGGTGCCGTCCGGCTGGACGATCTGTCCGGCGACGCGGTTGGCGATCTGCAGCGGCTGGAAGTACACGGCCGGCAGGGTGATGGGCGTGCGGTTGTTGGTGCCGGTGCGCTGGATCGAGTCCAGCCAGAGCGACGGAGAGGTGCCGTCACCCGGGTCTTGGAAGGACTGGTTGAGGGCGAAGGAGTCGACCGACCGGTACGTGGCGCCGTCCCAGACCTCGGTGTCGACCTTGGTCAGGCGCTTGGTGGTCCAGAAGGTCGGCGAGTAGACGGCGCAGTCACCGGTCGCGTCGCAGTTCTGGTCGATCGGGGTGTCCGGCCAGCGCTTGGCGTTGGCTTTGGTCCGCAGGGACGGGTCGCAGCTGAAGTCCTTGTCCGGCAGACAGCGTTCGGCGGTGCGGAACCACACCTGGGCGGCCGGGTTGGCCTTGCCCTTGGCGGCGATCTGGTCGGGCAGGCGCTGGCCGTAGCCGACCCAGGTCGGGTAGCTCGCCCGCTGGTACTGCGTCCGGGTGCCGTTGCCGTTGTTCTGGCCGCCGCCCCGGGCGTAGGAGTTCTGCTCCTGGTCGTACCGGTAGGTGATCAGGTTCTGGTGCGGGTCGACGACGTAGTCCAGCGACCACTGCCAGCCCATCTGGTTCCAGGAGTTGGTGGCCGGCGAACCGGTCTTCAGGCACGGGTCCTGGCCGCCGGGCCAGTAGATCGGCACGGTGGAGACCGAGTTGCTGGCCTGGTCGGTGCCATCGCCACCGGGCAGGTGGTTGATGCCGAAGTAGTACTGGGTGCCCTCGGTGGTGGTGATCCGCCAGGCCTCACCGTTCCAGGCGCCGTTGTTCTGGCCGGTCAGCCGCTCGACCTTGGTGCCGTCCTCGCCCTGGAGGTGCCACTCGCAGGACTTGTCGTCCTTGACCAGCTGGCCCGCGTGGCCGGCGAGCGAGAGCTGGAGCAGGTCGCCGCCCCAACACTGGTCGCCCGACTTGTCGATCCCGGCGTCCTTGCAGCCCTTGTAGGCGCGGACGATGGAGCCCGACTGCCAGTCCCAGCCCTCGCCGATCCAGGACGGCTGGGCGTTGGTGGAGGCGGTCTTGCCGTCCACCGCAGAGGAGTCGTAGCCGAACGAGACGTCGGGGGCCGGGCCGGCCAGCGCAGAGGGCAGCTCGGCGGTGTACCCGTAGGTGAAGTTGCCGGCGTTGGCCCCGGCCTGCCAGGAGGCGGACGGGGTGATCGGCGAGGCGGTGAAGTCACCGCCGCTGCCCTTGGCATCCGCCTCGACGGCGAGCGCCACCGTGGGAGAGGCGGTGGCCGGGCCCCCGAAGGCCCCGGAGGCGAAGGACTTGGCGGCGGCGGGGGTGGTCGACTGCGGAACGTCGACCTCGGCCACCAGGCGGCCGGTCGAACCGTCCCGGTGCGACGGCACCGGGACGCGCGTGTCACAGCCGGCGGCCCCCGGAGTCGTCAGCGCGCAGCCGGGCAGCTGGACGATCCGGGCCCGCGAGGCCCAGTTGGCCCCGGCGTTCTTCGCCCAGGCCTGGACGTCGATCCCCACCTGGACCCGGCCGGCCTGAGCGCCCTCACCGGTGTCGGTGACGCCCAACAGGGCGCCGTTCACACCCGCGGCATTGGTCCGGGCCTGGTCGGCCAGTTCGATCTGGAGCGCCGGGGATTGGAGAGCTGACGAGACCTCCTTGGCCGCGGGCGCTTCGAGGGCGGCCGGCTTCGGGCCGGGCGCCGGGGCGACCCAGACCGGCAGCGAACCGGCCTGGACGGGCACCGAGGTCGGCGTCGCGTCAGCCGCCATCGGCGCCATGGCGGCGCTGGCACCGGCACCGGCACCGCCGAGGACGGCGGTGGCTCGGCCGGCCGGCGGGCTGGAGTCAGCCGGCGGCGACCACTTCTTGCCCGGGTCCGGAGTATGGCCGGCGGGCTTGCCATCGGCACCCTTCACCGGCTGGGTCTCCGGGACCGGCGTATTCGGCGGCACCCACACCTCGGGCGGGGCGGCCGCTTGGGCCACCGCCTCCACCGAAGGGAGTGTCACCACGGACATGGTGACGGCCAGAGCCGCCACCACGGCCACCCGCAAACTTCGCGGGCGGGTGAACAGGCGGGCAGAACGAGACAACTGATCCCCCCACAGATCGCTGAGCCCTGAATCGGGCCGATCGGACCGGCCCGGACCCCCGGCACCTTAGGCGCACACGACCGATCAAAGGTAGGAAAGAAGTAAAAGCACAATGTGTGATCAGCATCACACTGAGAGCATTGCGTTACCACCCCGACAACTCGGACACCTTGTCGACAAAACGCTTTGACAGTGCAGCGAATGTGAAGGCAGCGTGCGACCGATCTCTGCTCACATCACCAATGACGAGGGGGTCTTCATGTCAAGGTCACATCCTCCATCTCCTTCCATTTCCAGGCGGCCTATGGGAATCCGGACATTCCGCGTGGCCCTCCTGCCACTCGCCTGCACGGCCGTCCTCTCGCTCGGTGCGGGGCTGTTGGTGGCCCCCGGTATCGCGGCGGCGGCCCCCGCCGACCGCAACCACGGCCCCGCCGACGCATCGTGGCCGACGCCCCCCGCCAAGGGGCAACCCGACTCCCGCTCGGCGCAGACAGCGGCGATACTCGCCGCCCAGGCGAAGGCGAAGAGCACCGGGAAGCCCGTCGTGGTCGACTCCATGACCACGGGCGGCAGCCAGACCACGGCCAATCCGGACGGCACGCTGACCACCGACTCCTCCCCCGTGGTGGAGCGGGTCAAGAACGCCGACGGCACCTGGCGCGCCGTGGACGCGACCCTGCGGACCAACACTGACGGCACGCTCACGCCCGCCGCCGTGCCTTCCGGGCTCACCTTCTCCGGAGGCGGCAGCGGTCCGCTGGCCACCATGGCGACGGCGGACGGCAAGAAGCTGTCGATCAAGGCGCCGTTCACCCTTCCGAAGCCCGAACTCTCCGGCAGCAGCGCGCTCTACCGCTCTGTGCTGCCCGACGTCGACCTGGAACTGAGCGCCACCCCCGCCGGTGGCTGGCGCCAGGTCCTGATCGTGCGCACCGCACAGGCGGCGGCCGATCCGAAGATCAAGAAGGTGCACCTCGACACGACCGTCGACGGACTGACCGTCAAGGCGGACACCAACGGAAACCTGTCGGCCGAGGACGCCTCCGGCAAGCCCCGCTTCACCGCCCCGGCGCCCGTCATGTGGGACTCGTCCACGGCCCCGGCCGCGCAGCCCGATGCCGCGGTCAAGTCCGCCGCCGCACCTGCGGCGGACGGTGCCTCGGAAACGGCCGGGTCCGACAGCAAGGCCCCCGGGCCCGGTGCCCGGACCGCAACGATCGCCACCACCGTCAGTGGCGGCGGCATCGACCTGGTTCCGGACGCCTCGCTCCTCGGGCAGGGCACCGGCCCCTGGTTCATCGACCCGGGCTGGAACCCCAGCGTCGACAACGGCACCCAGGCCTGGGCCCAGGTACAGTCCGCCTACCCGGAGACGCCGGAGTACAACGGCACGAAGTTCGGCCAGGACACGCCCGCAGCCGGTTACTGCGGCTACATCAACGCGAACAACCGTTGCGAGAAGGAAGGCAAGGAACGCGCCTACTTCCAGGTGGGTCTGAACTCGGCGTTCTGGGACTCGACCGTCCTCACCGCCAAGCTCTACGCCACCGTCGCACAGTCGTCCAGCCCCTCAACCCCCACTCCGATGGGCCTCTACTCGACCGGATCGGCCAACAGCAACCCGATCAATACATGGACGCGCTGGAATGCCCAGCCCTGTCCCGAGCCATGGAACTGCTCCAAGGTCGGCACGAACTGGATCTCCGGTGGCGGCGGCAAGGAGTTCGACGTCCAGAGCCAGATGGTCCAGGCCGCCCGCGAGCACTGGGACGGCTGGACCTTCATGTTCGCGCCCGACGACGAGGACAACAAATACTACCGTCAGCGGTTCGCCAACAACCCTCACATCGTCGTGAAGTACGACATCGCGCCCCACATCGGCGACCCCGGGACCAACCCGTCGCCGGGCTTCGCCCGTGACGCGGTGTCCGACAAGTGCCAGACCCCCGGCACCGCCAATCCGTGGGACAACCCGGGCTGGGTCGGGATCAACACCGACATCGGTCTGAGCGTGGACACCTGGTCACCGACCGGCGAGCAGCTCTGGACCTCGTTCAAGATCTGGGACGACGACGACAACGGATCCTCGAAGCTCTACGAGACCGGCTGGGCGGCAAGTTCGGGCCCCAAGTACGCGAGCGTCGGGTCGCTGATCGACGGCCACCAGTACGGCTGGTTCGCCGCCACCACCGACGGCACGCTCACCAGCGACAACAGCCGGATGTGCTTCCTGCGCATCGACCGCACTCCGCCGACCGCCCGCGTCACCTCAACCGACTTCCCGGAGTCGGGCACCCTGGGCGGGCACCCCAAGCGCGTCGGCGAGGAGGGCGCCTTCACCCTGACCGGCACCGACCCGGCCCCGGCCACCGGCGGCCGCTCCTCCGGCCTGGCCTGCGCCCGCTGGACCAACGACCCGGTCCAGGCCGCGGCCACCGGCTGGAACTGCAACGACGGCGGCAACGTCGTCAAGATGAACGGCGACGGCAGCTTCCAGCTGAAGTACACCGCCAACCACTGGGGTACCAACTTCCTCTACCTGCAGACCCAGGACAACGCCGGCAACATGTCCCAGCCGGTCGCGTACACCTTCTTCGTGCCGAGCAACCCCGCCGCGGGCGACCCGGTCATGGGCGACATCGACGGTGACCGGAAGGCCGACGTCCTACTGCCGGACGGCACCGGCTCACTGCGCCTGGTCGGCGCGAACGCCGACCCGTACGCGGCGCCGAACACCAAGCCGGCCTCGGCGCCGGGTGCAGTCGGCAACCAGGACTGGAGCACCGTCCAGATCACCCACCGGGGCTCGTTCAGCGATCGGAACGTCGACGATCTGGTCGCCCATGCCCCGGGGGCCGGCAAGCTCTACCTGTACACGAATGACGACACGGTCGGGCATCTCGACGGCCAAGCGGCATACGAGCTGTCCAAGAGCCACTCATGCATCCTGCCCAACTACACACCGATCGACTGTGCAACGTACGGCAACGGCACCGACTGGTCCGCGGTGACTCAGATCGCGGCGTTCGGCTCCCCCACCGGCGACACGCCCAGGAACCCCGGGACCAACATGGCCGGCCTGCCGAACTCCTCGTTGCTCTTCATCGAACACGGTCGGCTGTGGCTCGGCCAGCAGGACAGCAACAAGCACCTCGACGGACCCATCGTCCTGCTCTCCGAGCCTGACCTGGCCAAGGACAAGCAGGACTGGGACTACTACGACCTGATCACCCCCGGCCCGTCCAGGGGGACGAACATCCCCACCCTGTGGGCCCGTTCGAAATTCGACGGCACCATCCACGCCTACCAGTTGGCCCCGGCGCCCGGGAACACCTTCGACGCTTCCGCCTTCTCCAGCCCCACCAAGGGCTGGCTGGCCAACGGCGCCGACGCCAAGCTGTACCCGAAGGTGGGCTCCAACGGCGACGTGACCGGTGACGGCATCCCGGACCTCTGGGCCGTGGACACCAACAACCAGCTGGTCGCCTGGGCCGGCCTCGGCGCCAAGGCGGCCGACGTCAACAGCGGCCCGACGGTGACCGGACTGGAGAAGACTCCGGTCGCGCTCGGCAACCTCAACCGCCCTGCCGGCAACTGGCTGGCCGCGCACGACGGCACCAACACCGTCCGCGACGGTCAGGCGCGCACCAACGGGTCGGCCACGAACGTCGGCTGGGGCCCGGAGACCGTGGACGGCCGGCCGGCCACCGTGGGCTACTTCAACCCCGGCGCGGGCTCGAACGTCACCATGACGGGGCCGGTGGTCGACACCCGCAAGAGCTTCACCGTCTCGACCTGGGTCCTGTCCGGAGCGGCCGGCGGCGTGGTCGCCAGCCAGGAGACCGCGCATGCCAGCAACTTCCTGCTCTACAGCGACGGCGCGGGCAAGAACTGGCACTTCGGCCTGGCGTACACGGACGACGACACCTGGTCCTACGACTACACCGACACGGAGAACGCCGCCGCCCAGACCCGACCCGGTGTCTGGACCCGGCTGACCGCCTCCTACAACGCCGAGACCGGGGCGATGGCGCTCTACGTCGACGGTGTCCTGGCCGGCACCAAGGTCCACCGGGCCAGCACCAGCCCGCCGTCCTCGGGGCCGTTCACACTGGGCCGGTACAGGTACCAGTCCAAGCCGTCCACGAGTTTCGACGGAGCCATCAGCAGCACCGCCGTCTACCCGTTCGCGGTGGCTCCGACCGCGCCGAGCGCGACCAGCGTCGTCCGCTCGGGCGTCGACGCGGGCATGTGCGTCGACGACGTCAACGCGGGCACCGCCAACGGCAACCCGATCATGCTGGTGAACTGCAACGGGAGCGAGGCGCAGCAGCTCGCGTTCGGGAACGACGGCACCGTCCGGGTCAAGGGCGGGTGCATCGCCACGGTGAACGCCGGTACGTCCGACGGCACGCAGCTGGAGTACCACACCTGCGACGGCACGACGGCCCAGAAGTGGATCCCGCTCGCGAACGGCGCGCTGTTCCACCCGGCCTCCGGCAAGTGCTTCGAGCTCCCCGGCGGGCCGGCGGCGAGCGGCACGCGGCTCCAGATCGCGGGCTGCGGCTACGGGGCGAACCAGCAGTGGAGCATGCCGATGCTGCAGTCGGCCGTGCTTCCCGCTCCGCCGCGCTTCTGACCTCCGGGTTCTGAGCGGGTGACAGGGCCCGCGTCGCCGATCGGCGACGCGGGCCCGACGCGTTCCCGGGACGCTCGCGTCGGGGGATGAAGCAGGGCAATCCAGGCGTAGCTGTCGGTGACATTGACACCGGATTGGCCAGCTGGTGGGGTTGCCGGGATGTGGTTCCGGCCTGGCGAGGAGGCTCCTGTGCAAGCCCGAGTGTCCGTTGCGGCCGGGCGGCGGCTGCGGTCGCAGTTGGAGCAGAGTCCGGCGTTGCGGGAGGTGCTGCAGCACCCCGCGGCGGTGGTGGCGCGGCGGGCGACGGCGCGGACGTGCCGTCAGCTGGCGCCGCGGACGGCGGACCGGCTGATCGCCGACCTCAAGGGCACGGAGCCGCTGCTGGCCTCGGTGCGCGAGGAGCGGGCGGAGCGGGCCGGGCGGGCCGCGGGCCGGCCGGGGCGGCGGACGATGCAGATCGCGGCCGGGGTCGCGGCCGCGGCGGTGGTCGGCGGGCTGCTGGCCGGTTCGTTGCCGTCGACGGCGTACGCGGCGGCTTCGGCGGTCTCGGCGCCGGACGTGGTGAGCGCCGCGCCGCAGACGCCGCTGGGCAGCGTGACCGACCCGAGGGTGTTCCCGAAGCCGCAGCAGCAGACGGTGGCGGGCAAGCCCGTCACGGTGCCGTCGGCCGTGACGCTGGTGACCGCGCCCAAGGTGGACCAGGGCGCGGTGCGGGCCGTGCACGAGGTGCTGGAGGTCGCCGGCGCGCGCGACGTGACGCCGCAGCCGGACGGCGGGACGCCGGCCGCCGGTTCGCTGGTGGTGTACGTCGGCGGGCCCGCCGAGGGCGCCGGCGGCGAGGTGGACCGGGTGCTGCGGCAGCTGTCCGCGGCGGCCGGCGGCAAGGACGGCACCGGGCCGACGACCGCGGGGATGCCGGCCGGCGGGTACGTGCTGTCGGCCGGTCAGCTGCCCGCCCAGGGCGGCGGCACGTACGGCGCCGTGGTGCTGGCCGGCGTGGACGCCACCGGCACCTTCTACGCCGCGCAGAGCCTGCGTCAGCTGCTCGCCGCCGTACCGGCCGGGCAGGGGCAGGCGCCCGGTGCGGCCGGGCTCGGCCTGCCCGGGATCACGTTGCGGGACTGGCCGACCGGCGCGCCGGTGCGCGGCACCGCGGAGGCCTTCTACGGCACCCCGTGGACCGCCCAGCAGCGCCTGGAGCAGGTCGACTTCCTGGGCCGCTCCAAGCAGAACTTCTACCTCTACGCCCCTGGTGACGACCCGTACCGGCTCTCCCGCTGGCGCAACGCCTACCCCGCGGCCCAGGCCGAGGAGCTGCGCGAACTGGGCTTCCGGGCGCGGCAGAACCACGTGGTGCTCGGCTACGCGATCGACCCGGGGCAGTCCTTCTGCTTCAGCTCCGGCAAGGACGTGGACGCGCTGGTGAAGAAGCTGGACGGGCTGCGGGGGCTCGGTTTCACCGCCTTCCAGCTGCAGTTCCTGGACGTCAGCTACGACGAGTGGCACTGCGACGACGACCGGGACGAGTACGGCACCGGGCCCGCCGCGGCCGCCAAGGCGCAGGCCGCGCTGGTGCGGAAGGTGCAGGACCGGCTGATCGCGCGGAACCCGGGCCTGGCGCCGCTGTCCGTCGTCCCCACCGAGTACCACCAGCAGGGCTCCACCCCGTACCGCAAGGCGCTGGCGGCGGCGCTGCCGGAGGGCGTGCAGGTGGCCTGGAGCGGGGTCGGGGTGATCCCGGAGAAGATCACCGGTGCCCAGGCCTCGGACACCGCCGGGCTGTACGGGCGCCCGCTGCTCACCATGGACAACTACCCGGTCAACGACGCCACCCCGGACCGGCTCTTCCTCGGCGCCTACACCGGGCGCGACCCGGAGGTGGCCACCCGCTCGGCGGTGCTGCTGACCGGCGCGATGCAACAGCCGGTGGCCTCCCGGATCGCCGTCTCGACGGCCGGCGACTTCGCCTGGAACCCGGCCGGGTACAGGCCGGAGGAGTCCTGGCAGGCCGCCGTGCGCTCGCTGGCCGGGCCGACCGGCGCCGCCCCGACGCCCGCCGGGACGGCGCTGTCCGCGGTCCTCGCGTTGGCCGGCAACAGCACTTCCTCGCCGCTGTCCAAGCAGGAGTCCGGCTATCTGACGCCGCTGCTGGACCGGTTCTGGGCGGCGGCCGAGCCCACCTCCGGCGCCACTCCCGACCTCGCCCGGCTGATCGAGGCCGCCGCCCCGCTGCGGGAGGCCCTCGCCGCCATGGCCACCGCCCAGCAGACCCTGGCCGGCACCCCGGCCACCGCCCAGCTGGCGGGCGAGGCCGCACCCTGGCTGGGCCCGCTGCGCGACTACGGGCTGGCCGGGCAGGCCGCCCTCGACATGGTGCTGGCGCAGCACGGCGGCGACGGCGCCGCGGCCTGGAAGGCCCGGGTCGAGCTCAACCGGCTGCGCGAGCAGCTGGACCGGGCCCCGGCCACCGTCGGCGCCGGGGTGCTCGGCCCGTTCCTGGACCGCGCCGTGCGCGCCGCCGACAACTGGGCGGGCGTGGGCGGCGGCGGGCTCACCCCGACCACCACCCTGGGCACCGCGCAGGACCACCTGCCCGCGCTGATGACCGACGGCGTGGCCGACACGTTCTACTGGAGCTCCGCTCCCCCGCAGCCCGGCGACGCGGTCGGCCTGGACCTCGGCGCGGGCCGCCCGGTCAGCGGTGTGACCGTGCTGATGGGCGGCTGGGGCGACGGCCCGGACGCCCGGTCCGCCGCGGACGACTACATCCGCGACGGCGTGCTGGAGTACTCCACCGGCGAGGGCGGCTGGAAGCAGCTCGCCACCGTCAGGAACCAGAGGACGGTCAGCGCCCAACTGCCGCCGGGCACCGTGGTGCGGGCGGTACGGCTGCGGGCCACCGCCGCGCAGAAGACCGCCGTCGCGGTGCGCGAGTTCACCGTCACCGCTCCGGACGAGTCCCCGGCCAGCGTCAGCGGCGGTCCCGACGCGGCGCCCGGCTCCTCCGCCGCCGCCGTGCTGGACGGCAATCCGGACACCGCGTACCGGGCCGCCAAGGCGCCGACCGCGCTGGACGAGCCGCTGGTCGTCGAGCTCGGCGCGGCCCGCCCGCTGGACCGGCTCACCGTGCTGACCGACCCGGCGGTGCGCGCCACCGCCACCGTCGCGGTGCGCCGGGCCGACGGCACCTGGGCCGACATCGGCACCGTGCAGCCCGGCTACAACGAGCTGCCGGCCGGCGGGCAGGCGGCCGACGCGTTCCGGCTGACCTGGAAGCCCGGCGGCGACCCGCCGGTGGTCAACCAGGTGATCCCGTGGTACGCGGACGCCCCGGCGGCCCGGCTGAGCCTCTCCGACCCGGCCCTGGACGTGGTCACCGGCGCCTCCGCGCCGGTGACGACCCGGGCCACCGTGGAGGCCGGCCGGCCCGAGGGCACCACGGGCGAGCTGCGCACCGAGGTGCCGGCCGCCGCGAAGGGCCTGACCGTGACCCCGGCCGGGCCGGTGACCGTGCCGCGCGGCGGCCGGGTGGGTGTGCCGCTGCTGGTGGGCGCCACCGCGGAGACGCCGTCCGGGACGTACCGGGTGCCGGTGCAGTTCGTGGCCGGCACCACCACCGTCCGGCAGGTGCTCCAGGTGCACGTGGTGCCGCCCACCGGCGGTCCGGACCTGGCGGCCGGCGCGAAGGCCACCTCCTCGGGCGACGAGACGGCGAACTTCCCGGCCTCGGCGGTCACCGACGGCGATCCGAAGACCCGCTGGTCCTCGCCGCCCAAGGACGACGCCTGGGTGCGGCTGGAGCTGCCGCAGGCGACCCGGCTGGGCGCGGCGGTGCTGCACTGGCAGGCCGCGTACGCCGCCTCGTACCGGATCCAGGTCTCGGCGGACGGGAACTCCTGGACGGACGCCGCGACGGTGGACAACGGCAAGGGCGGAGACGAGACGGTGCGCTTCGACGCGCCCGGGGTCCGGTACGTCCGGGTGCAGGGCGTGGCGCGGGCGACCAAGTACGGCTACTCGCTGTGGGGTGTCGAGCTGTACGCCGTGACCCCGCCGGCCGCACCGCAGCCCCCGGCCGGTCAGCCCGCCCAGCCCGTCCAGCCCGGCGGCGTGCCGGGCGTCCCCGCGGCGCCGCCGGCGGCCACCAAGCCGTAGCGGCCGGGCCGGGCCCGGCGGTAGGGGCCTCGGAAGGAGCGGCCTCGGACGGAGGCGGCCCCCGGAACGCGGCGGGCCGCCGGCCCCCCGGTGCGGGGGGCTCGGCGGCCCATGAGGCGCGTACCGACGGTGTGACGGGCGGGCCCTTGTGGAGCTGGGGTCAGGCGGAGAGCGGTTCGGGCTGCTCGCCGCGGCGGACGGGGGCGGGGTGGCCGGGGTGCGCCCGGCCGAGCGGGACGGGGTGGACCGGCTGCTCGGTATGGTCGCGGTGTTCGTGCTCGCCCCACTGCGGGGCGCGCAGCTGGTCGCCGCCGCCGTAGGGCTCCAGGTAGGGCCGCCACCGCGGGTCCTTGATCCCGGTGCCGATGATGCGCCAGGCCAGGCCGCTGGGCGGCGCGGGTGGTCGTTTCATCCGCCAGCCGAGTTCGGTGAGGTGGCGGTCGGCCTTGGTGTGGTTGCAGCGGCGGCAGGCCGCCACGACGTTGTCCCACCGGTGCTGGCCACCGCGGCTGCGCGGGATGACGTGGTCGACGCTGGTGGCGGCGGCCCCGCAGTAGACGCAGCGGCCGTGGTCGCGGGCGAACAGCGCCCGGCGGGTGAGCGGGACGGGCCCGCAGAACGGGACCCGTACGAAGCGGGTCAGGCGGACGACGGACGGCGCCGGAAGGGCGCTGGTGGCGCTGTGCAGAGTGACTCCCGAGTCCTCCAGGCTGACCGCCTTGTGGTTGAGGACCAGGATGAGTGCGCGGCGCATCGATACGACGCCGAGTGGCTCGTAGGACGCGTTGAGGACCAGGACATGCGGCACGGATGCCTCCTTGGACGCCTGCGGCGCGTGGCTCGCGCCGGGACGAGCGGTTGGATCGCGCCACGCGTGCGCGATCTCCCCCAGTGTCGCCTTACGCCTTTGTACGGCGCCACCACTCCTGTGTAACGGACCTGACGTGAACTCCGGGTGTGGTCTCTGTCATAGCCGGTATGCCCGGGGGAAGGTCGGGTTGCACCCGGGTGGCGGTGCGGCGCGCCCCGGTGACCCTGCCGGGTGGCCCTCCGGGGGCAGGGTTCGGCCGTCCGGAGCAGTGTCCCGACTGCCCTGGAGGGCCTCGGCGCCCGGGTGCGGGGGAGCGTACGGGGGCGTTGACGGGGCGTTCGGGACGCTCCGTACGCCCTCGGGCACGCTCGCGGGAGGTTCCCGGCCGGTCCGGGCGGGCATGCGGCGGCGGATAGGCTGACGCTCACGGTCCGCGGGCCGCTCCTCGGCGGTGCGGGCCCGCCACTCACCCGGCAAGGAAGGCCTGCACGTGTTCAGCTCCGGTGCCACCGGTCCGTCCGACGCGTCCTCGACGCTCACCACTCCGACGCCGGCCCCAAGCCCCACCGCGCAGCTGCCCGAGCTCGACCTGCGGATCCCGACCAGCGCGCAGGAGGTCTCCGAGACCACCCGGCAGGCCGCCAGCTGGTTCGACACCCACTGGCAGGGCTGGCTGGCCTCGGGACTGCGGATCGTCTTCATCATCGTGCTGTCCCTGGTGCTGCGGGCCGTGGTGCGCAAGCTCATCACCCAGCTGATAGGGCGGATGGCGCGCACCTCCGAGCACCAGGAGGAGAGCCGGCTGGGCGGGCTGCTGGCCAACACCGGGGTGGTGAACACGGAGCGGCGCCAGCAGCGTTCGGAGGCGATCGGCTCGGTGCTGCGCAGCGTCGCCTCCTTCACCATCCTGGGCACGGCGGCGCTGATGGTGCTGTCCGCGCTGGGGGTCAACCTGGCGCCGCTGCTGGCGAGCGCCGGTGTGGCCGGTGTGGCCATCGGTTTCGGCGCCCGCAACCTGGTCACGGACTTCCTCTCCGGGGTCTTCATGATCATGGAGGACCAGTACGGCGTCGGCGACGAGATCGACACCGGGGTGGCCACCGGCACCGTGCTGGAGGTCGGCCTGCGGGTCACCAAGCTGCGCGGGGCGAACGGCGAGATCTGGTACATCCGCAACGGCGAGGTGAAGCGGATCGCCAACATGAGCCAGGGCTGGGCGACCGCCTCGGTGGACGTGCAGGTCGGGTACAAGGAGGACCTGATCCGGGTCGAGGACCTGATCCTGGCGACGGCCGAGGAGATGGCCAAGGAGGCCCCGTACGACGAGCTGGTCTGGGCGCCGGTGTCGATCCTGGGCGTGGAGTCGGTCGCCTCGGACTCGGTGGTGCTGCGGATCGAGGCCCGGACCGCCCCGGGCAAGGCGGCCGCCGTCTCCCGGGCGCTGCGCCAGCGGCTGAAGGCGGCCTTCGACCGGGCGGGGATCAAGGTCAAGGAGGAGGTCCCGGCGGCCGCGGCCGGGGCGACCGGCGTGGTGATCGCGCCCTCGCCGGTGCCGGCCGCCGAGCAGGCCGCGCCGTCCGCGCTGGCCGACCCGGCCTCGCCGCGCTACCGGGCGACCGAGCCGATCCCGGCGGCGAAGGGGGCGGAGGACCCGGCGAAGCCGTAGCCCGGCGACCGTACGGACACGACGCAAGCCCCGCTCCCGGCGTACCGGGAGCGGGGCTTCGCCCTGTCCGGTAACGCTTCGGCATCCTCCGCTCCACCCACCATTGACACTCCGCCGACACGGCCCTTACGGTCCTTCCCAAGCGACTGGAAAGTTTCCTAACAGTTCGTCCGAAGCCCGCCCGCTCCCCGCTCCGGGGACACCCGCGGACCGTCCCGAGCAGCCGAAAGGGGAGGATTCCGGGCATGACCAAGAGCACCGCCAAGGCCCCCCTCGCCGGCACCCCCAGCCTGCTGCGCGCCATCAACGACCGTGCCGCCCTCGAACTCCTGCTGGAGAACGGGCCGCTCTCGCGCACCCGGATCGGCGCCCTCACCGGGCTGTCCAAGCCCACCGCCTCCCAGCTGCTGGCCCGGCTGGAGGCGGCCGGGCTGGTCCTGCCGGTCGGCACCACGGCGGGCGGCCCCGGCCCCAACGCCCGGCTGTACCAGGTGAATCCGGCCGCCGGGTACGTCGCCGGACTGGACGTCACCAACAGCGAGATCCGGGTCGCCGTCGCCGACATCACCGGCACCACGCTGGCCGAGCACACCGTGCCCACCAAGGGCGTCCCGGCCGCCGGGACCGTCCCGGCCGTCGCCGGCGCGGTGGCCGAGGCCGTCCGGGCCGCCGGCCTGCCCGAGGGCGTCCTGCGCACCGCCGCGATCGGGGTCGGCGGCGCCCCCGACCCGGTCACCGGCAAGCTGCGCTACGCCTCCCACCTGCCGGGCTGGCACTCGCCGAGACTGGTCGAGGAGCTGACCGAGGCGGTCGGCGCGCCGGTGTCGATCGAGAACGACGTGAACCTGGCCGCCGTCGCCGAGCGGTCCTCGGGCGCCGCGGCCGGTTTCGAGGACTTCGTCCTGCTCTGGGCCGGGGCGGGGGTCGGCGCGGCGATCGTGATCGCCGGGCGGCTGCACCGCGGCTTCACCGGCGGCGCCGGGGAGGTCGGCTACATGCCGCTGCCCGACTCGCCGGTCGAGTGGGACGCCCGCCGCCGCAAGTTCGGCGGGTTCCAGGCCCTGGTCGGCACTCCCGCCGTCCGGGCCCTGGCCCGTGAGCACGGGCTCGGCGCGGCCACCGCGCAGGAGTCCATCGCCAAGGCGCTGGCGCTCCCGGGCGCCGGCGACGCCTTCCTCACCGAGCTGGCCGGGCGGCTCGCCGTCGGACTGGCGGTGATCGTCGCCGTCGTCGACCCCCAACTGGTGGTCCTCTCCGGCGTGGTGCCGAGCGCCGGCGGCGAGCGGCTGCGCGCGCTCGTCGAGGACGAACTGGCGCGGATCTCCATCGCCCGGCCGGAGGTCCGCAGCAGTGCCCTGTCCGGCTCACCGGTCCTGCTCGGCGCCCTGCAACGTGCCCTGTCCGACGCCCGCGAGGCGGTCTTCTCCACCCACTGACGCTCCCCCTGTCACCTCGCCACCTGCACCCACCTCTCCCCAACCCCCGAACGCGGGACCCGAGGCAACGAGGCCTGCCCGCGCACCCCCAGGAGGATCCCGAAGTGCACGCCACCACCTCCCGCAGAGGCCGCCGCACCGTCGCCGCCGTCGCCGGCAGCGCCGTCCTGGCGCTGCTCGCCTCCGCCTGCACCGGTTCCAGCGACACGGGCGGCTCCGACGAATCGGCCGGCGGCAAGGACGTCACCATCACCTTCTGGCACGGCTGGAGCCAGGAGAACGAGCTCAAGGCGATCAACGACAACATCGCCGCCTTCGAGAAGACCCACCCCACCATCCACGTCAAGGCCGTGGACAGCCTCGCGGACGACAAGGTCAACCAGGCCCTGCGGGCCGGCGGCTCCGACGCGCCGGACGTGGTCTCCTCCTTCACCACCAACAACGTCGGCATGTTCTGCTCGACCAAGGCCTTCGTCGACCTCAAGCCGATGC
This sequence comes from Kitasatospora sp. NPDC041917, assembly GCF_055589745.1. NCBI lineage: Bacteria > Bacillati > Actinomycetota > Actinomycetes > Kitasatosporales > Streptomycetaceae > Kitasatospora > Kitasatospora sp. NPDC041917. The sequence continues at coordinate 21,339 of NZ_JBVJBI010000024.1, forward strand.
TCCAGAAGAGCGGCATCGACCCGGCCAAGACCTTCCCGGCCACGATGCTCGACTACACCCAGTTCCAGGGCAACCAGTGCTCGCTGCCGCTGCTCGGCGACGCCTACGGCCTGTACTACAACAAGAAGGCCTTCGCCGACGCCGGCATCGCCAACCCGCCGAAGACCTTCAGCGAGTTCGCCGAGGACGTGACCAAGCTGACCCTCGCCGACGGCGACTCGTACAAGCAGCTCGGCTTCATGCCGCTGTACCACGGCTACGAGTCCACCACCGAGCACTACCTCGGCCAGTACGGCCCCAGCTACTTCGGCGCCGACGGCAAGTCGGACATCGCCACCGACCCGAAGGTCGCCGCGATGCTCAAGTGGCAGAAGGGCCTGGTCGACCAGCTCGGCGGCTACGCCAAGCTGGAGAAGTACCGCGCGACCTTCGGCGAGGAGTTCAGCGCCAAGAACCCCTTCCACACCGGCCAGATCGCGATGATCCTCGACGGCGAGTGGCGCACCGCCTCGCTCGCCAAGGACAAGCCCGACTTCGAGTGGGCCACCGCCGCCTTCCCCGTCCCGGACGACCAGGCCGACACCTACGGCCGCGGCTACCAGACCGGCACCATCGTCGGCATCGCCAGCACCAGCAAGAAGCAGGCCGCCGCCTGGGAGTTCGTCAAGTACCTGACCACGGACACCGACGCGGTGGTCGGCTTCGCCAACGCGATCCACAACGTGCCGAGCACCATCGCGGCGCTCGACTCGCCCAAGCTGGTGAGCGACGACAACTTCAGGACCTTCCTGAACGTCGCCAAGAACCCCCACTCCGGCACCACCCCGCCGGCCGTCAACGGCGGCAGCTACATCACCACCCTGCAGAACCTCGGCTACGACTACGAGTCCGGCAAGCAGACCGACCTCCAGGCGGGCCTGGCCGCCACGGCCAAGCAGATCGACACCGACATCGCCCAGGCCAAGTAGCCCGGGAACGGTCCACGGAGCTCCCATGTCACTCGCGTTCGGCACCCGCAAGGGGAACGACGAGGCCGACGCGGGACCGACCGGCCCGGCGGCGCCCGGCACGCAGCACCTGCTGCGTCGCAAGCGCCGCCGGGAGGCGGCCCGCACCCTCGCCTTCCTCTCCCCCTGGCTGATCGGCTTCGGCGTCTTCTTCGCCTACCCGCTGATCTCCACCGTCTACTTCTCCTTCACCTCCTACAACGGCTTCGGCACCCCGGCCTTCAGCGGCCTGAAGAACTGGGACTACGTCTTCAACCAGCTGCCGGCCTTCTGGCAGGGCCTGCGCAACACCCTGTGGCTGGTCGTCGTCATGGTGAGCCTGCGGGTCGCCTTCGGCCTGGGCATCGGGATGCTCATCACCAAGGTCAAGACCGGCGCCGGCTTCTTCCGCACCGCCTTCTACCTGCCGTACCTGGCCCCGCCGGTGGCCGCCACGGTCGCCTTCGCCTTCCTGTTCAACCCCGGCACCGGCCCGGTCAACCACCTGCTCGGCGAGCTCGGCCTGCCGCAGCCCGGCTGGTTCGCCTCCGAGGACTGGTCCAAGCCCGCGCTCACCCTGCTCGCCATGTGGGGCGTCGGCGACCTGATGGTCATCTTCATGGCCGCGCTGCTGGACGTCCCCCGGGACCAGTACGAGGCGGCCGAGCTGGACGGCGCCGGCCCGTTCCAGCGGTTCCGGTACGTCACCCTGCCGAACATCTCGCCGATCATCATGTTCGCGGTGGTCACCGGGGTGATCCAGACCATGCAGTACTACACCCAGGCGATCGTCGCCGGGAAGGTCGCCAGCGGCATCGCGGGCGGCTCCGGCCAGCCCTTCGAGCCCGGCTACCCGGGCGGCTCCACCTGGACCCTGCCGCAGATGGTCTACAACCTCGGCTTCCAGCGCTTCAACTACGGCGCGGCCTGCGTCGTCGCCCTGGTGCTGTTCGCCATCTCGATGGCCGTCACCTCGATCCTGCTCCGCCGCCGGTCCGGCTTCATGGCGAGCGACGACTAGCGGCCTGTGAGGACCTGATCATGACTCCTGGCACCACACTCACCGAGGCGCCGGCCGCGACCGGCCCCTCCCGCCCCTCCCGGTCCGGCAGCCCCGCCGCCCGGGCCGCCCGGCGCCGCGCGGTGCTCAACTGGGTGGCCGTGCACGCGCTGGCCATCGCCGCCGCGCTGTTCTTCCTGCTGCCCTTCGTCTTCGTCCTCCTCACCTCGGTGATGTCGGACCAGCAGGCGCTCACCACCGACTACTGGCCGACCAGCTGGAACTGGGGCAACTTCGGCAAGGTCTGGGAGGTCCCCGGCTTCCTCGGCTGGTGGCGCAACACCCTGCTGTACGCCGGGCTCGGCACCCTGCTGACCGTGGTCTCCAGCCTCCCGGTGGCCTACGCGCTGGCCAAGTTCCGCTTCCGCGGCCGCAACCTGGCGCTGATGGCGGTCATCGCGATGATGATGCTGCCGCCGCAGGTCACCGTCATCCCGATGTACCTGTTCTGGTCCAAGCAGATGGGCCTGGGCGGCTCGCTCTGGCCGCTGATCATCCCGATGGCCTTCGGCGACGCGTTCTCCATCTTCCTGCTGCGCCAGTTCCTGATGACCATCCCCAAGGAGTACATCGAGGCCGCCCGGATGGACGGCTGCGGAGACCTGCGCACCCTGCTGCGGGTGGTCCTGCCGATGGCCAGGCCGGCCATCGCCGCGGTCGCGCTGTTCCAGTTCTTCTACTGCTGGAACGACTACTTCGGCCCGCAGATCTACGCCAGCAACAACCACGACGCCTGGACCCTCAGTTACGGACTGGAGTCCTTCAAGGCCGCCCACCACACCAACTGGAACCTCACCATGGCCGCCACCCTGCTGGTGATGGCCCCGGTGATCGTCCTCTTCTTCTTCGCTCAGAAGGCCTTCATCGAAGGCGTGACACTGACAGGGGTCAAGGGCTGATGTCCGCACTGAAGTTGGCAATCGTCGGCGGCGGTTCGACGTACACCCCGGAGCTGATCGACGGCTTCGCCCGGCTGCGCGACACCCTGCCGATCGGCGAACTGGTGCTGATCGACCCGGCCGCCGAGCGCCTGGAGCTGATCGGCGGCCTCGCCCGGCGGATCTTCGCCAGGCAGGGCCACGCCGCGGTCGTCACGGTGACCACCGACCTGGTGGCGGGCGTCGCGGACGCCGACGCCGTCCTGCTCCAGCTGCGCGTCGGCGGGCAGGCGGCGCGCGACCGGGACGAGACGTGGCCGCTGGAGTGCGGCTGCGTCGGGCAGGAGACCACCGGCGCCGGCGGCCTCGCCAAGGCGCTGCGCACCGTCCCGGTGGTGCTGGACATCGCCGAACAGGTGCGCCGGACCAACCCGGACGCCTGGATCGTGGACTTCACCAACCCGGTCGGCATCGTCACCCGGGCCCTGCAGGGCGCCGGCCACAAGGCCGTCGGGCTGTGCAACGTCGCGATCGGCTTCCAGCGCAAGTTCGCCGGGCACCTGGGCGTGGACCCGGAGCTGGTCCGGCTCGACCACGTCGGGCTCAACCACCTGAGCTGGGAGCGCGGGGTGACCCTGCTCGACGCCCCGGGCGCCGCGACCGGGCGCGAGGTGCTCCCCGAGCTGCTGTCCTCGCACGGCAAGGAGATCGCCGAGGACCTCCACCTGCCGCAGGCCGTCATCGAGCGCCTCGGCGTGGTGCCGTCCTACTACCTGCGGTACTTCTACCAGCACGACGCGGTGGTGGCGGAACTGAAGGAGCAGGGCTCGCGGGCCGCCCAGGTGGCCGAGATCGAGCGGCAGCTGCTGGAGCTGTACGCCGACCCGACCCTGGACACCAAGCCCGAGCTGCTCGGCAAGCGCGGCGGCGCCTTCTACTCGGAGGCGGCCGTCCAGCTGATCGCCGCCCTGCTCGGCACCGGCGGCGGGACGTCCGTGCAGGTGGTGAACACCCGCAACGACGGCGTGCTGCCCTTCCTGCCGGACGACGCCGTCATCGAGGTGCCGGCCGAGGTGGACGCGCGGGGCGTGCGCCCGCTGCCGCAGCGGCCCGTCGAGCCGCTGTACGCCGGTCTGATCGCCGCCGTCACCTCGTACGAGCACCTCGCCCTCGACGCCGCCCTGCACGGCGGCCGCGACCGGGTCTTCGACGCCCTGCTCGCCCACCCGCTGGTCGGCCAGATCGAGCTCGCCGACCAGCTCACGGACCGGCTGCTCGCCCACAACCGCGAGCACCTCGCCTGGGCCTGATCCGGCCCGCGACGCGCCCGCCCGGCGACCGGAGGAGGTCACCGGGCGGGCCCCGCGAGGAGACCGCCCACCCCCGGCCGGGGACCTTTCGGCCGGGCACCCCGGCCGGGACCACGGCCGGGCACCCGGCCGACGACCACGGCCCGGGCCACGTACGAGCCGCGGGGACCTGATGACCCACCAGCCCGAACCACTCCTGCCCGGCGTCCTCGCCATCGACGCGGGGAACTCCAAGACCGACGTCGCCCTGATCGGCACCGACGGCAGCATCCTCGGCACCGCCCGCGGCGGCGGCTTCGCGCCGCAGAAGATCGGCGGCGCGGCCGCGGTCGCCGGCCTCGCCCCGCTGGTCGAGCAGGCCGCCGCCGAGGCCGGGCACCCGTCCTGGAACGGCGTACTCACCAGCCACGTCAGCGCCTGCCTGGCCAACGCCGACCTGCCGGTCGAGGAGGAGGCCCTGCGGGTGGCGCTGGAGTCCCACCCCTGGGGGGCCGGCAACACCGTCGTCAACGACACCTTCGGCCTGCTGCGGGCCGGCACCGACGGCCCGCGCGGCGTCGCGGTGGTCTGCGGCGCCGGGATCAACTGCGTCGGCCTGCTGCCGGACGGCCGCACCGCCCGCTTCCCCGCCCTCGGCGAACTCACCGGCGACTGGGGCGGCGGCTCCGGGCTGGCCGTCGCCAGCATGTGGCACGCCGTCCGCGCGGAGGACGGACGCGGCGGCCCGACCGGGCTCGCCCGGGCCATCGCCGAGCACTTCGGCCTGCCCAGCGCCGGAGCCGTCGCCGAGGCCGTCCACCTCGGGCACCTGTCGAGCGACCGGCTGCACGAGATCGCCCGGGTGCTGTTCGCCGTCGGGGCCGAGGGCGACCCGGTGGCGCTGGAGCTGATCGACCGCCAGGCCGACGAGATCGTCCGGCTCGCGGTGGTGGCCCTCGGACGCCTGGACCTGCTGGACACCCCGACCCCGGTGGTCCTGGGCGGCGGCGTGCTCGCCTCCCGCCACCCGCTGCTGCTGGACAACCTGACCGCCCGGCTCGCCGCGGCCGCGCCGCTGGCCGAGCCGCGCGTCGTCGTCGCCCCGCCGGTGCTCGGCGCGGCGCTGCTCGGCCTCGACCACCTGGCGGCGGGCGAGCGGGCGCAGGCCCGGGTCCGCGAGGCGTACGAGACCGGCCGGCCGGTGGCGGCCTGACCGCCGCTCAACAGCACCCTCCCCCGCCGGATCCGCACGTCCGGCGGGGGAGGGAACCGGCGGACGGCGTCGACGGGAACCGCGGGCCGGGCCCCGTTCGTGTCAAGCGGGTACCGACCACCGCCGCCTCCCGGGGAGACTGGTGCCATGGCCACGCCCCGCACGCTCCTCGCCGCCGCCTTGCTGGCCTGCGGCGCCGCCACCGCCCTCACCGGCTGCACCCCCGCCGACTCCGGCTCCACGGTGGCCGCCGCCTCGGCCGCCGCCCTGGCCGACGAGGGCCCGGACGACCTGCTGGAGGAGGACGACGACCTCTTCTACGAGGAGGACGAGGAGTTCTACTCCGCCACGGACGACCCGTCCGTGCCCGCCGCCACCGCCGAATCCTCCGTCTCCGCCGCGGCTTCCGCCTCCGCCTCCGTCGAGCCTTCCGTGGAGCCCTTCGCCGGGTCTCCCGCCGAGCCCTCGGCCGGCCCCGGGTGCGCCACCCCCACCACGCGCCCCGGTCACGAGATCTTCCTCGTCGTCACCGCCGGCCCGGCCGAACTCACCGCCCGGACCGCCCGGTTCAGCTGCGGCTCCGCCCGCTACGAGCCGGCCGGCAGCCCCGTCCACTACGGCTTCGCGGGCGCCGGCGTGGCCGCGACCCTGATCGACGGCCCGCACGACGACCCGGCCCGGACCGTTCCCCTCGACGAGCTGATCGCCCACATCGACGACTGCCTGGCCGAGCGCGAGCCGGCCGACCCGTACGGCTGCCACGGCAACGCCTACGACGTGGTGCTGGACTCCCACGGCCGGATCATGCGGATCGGCGAGGTCGACGGCCCCTGACGTCCGCTGACGTGCGCTGACGTCCGCCCGGCGGCTGCCCGGCGCGCGCATACGGTGTAAGAACGGCTCTCAACTGTTGGCATTCGGCTGTGCTACGCGCATCGACCGGCCGTCCGCTGGGGGCTTTTGACGTTCGCTACGTCCGTGGGGGCCTTCCTTGGGGCGGGTCTTACCTTCTCCGTCGTTGACCCGGTTTCGGCGGCGGTGCTTTGCTTCCGGCCGTCGGCGGTAACCGGCTCCCGACCCCCGCACCACCGACGGTTCCTGGCGAACCGTCGGCACCTCCGCACTGCCGCCGCCCCATTTGTCCCCCACAGTGCCGCCGCGCCGTACCCGGGCGCGCCCGGCACCAGAGAGGAACCCTCACGATGGGCATCTCCCCCACCTCCCGCCGGATGCGGCTGCGGGCCCTGACCGGGCTCAGCGCCCTGGCGCTGGCCGCCGCCGGCTTCGCCGCCGCCCCGGCGGCCCAGGCCGCCCAGGACAACCGGCCGGCCGGCGAGTTCGCCGGACAGCCCCACCCCTACCGGCACGGCGCGCACCCGACCAAGGAGGCCGGAAACGCGGCCAAGCCGGCGAGCAACAACCTGAGCTACGGCGGCGGTGTCGACGGCATCGGCGTCACCACCGGCGCGCCGAAGGTCTACCTGGTCTTCTGGGGCACCCAGTGGGGCACCCAGGGCACCAACTCCAGCGGCTACACCACCCTGACCGGCGACCCGAAGGGCGAGGCCGTCCGGGCGCAGCAGCTGTTCAAGGGCCTCGGCACCAACAGCGAGACCTGGTCCGGCGTCATGACGCAGTACTGCGAGGGCGTCGCCGCGGGCGCGACCAGCTGCCCGTCCGGCTCCGCGCACGTCGGCTACCCGACCGGCGGCGCGCTGGCCGGCGTCTGGGTCGACGAGTCCGCCGCCGCCCCCGGCCAGGCCACCGGCCACCAGCTGGCCGCCGAGGCGGTCAAGGCCGCCGGCCACTTCGGCAACACCACCGCCGCCTCCAACCGCAACGTGCAGTACGTGGTGCTGTCGCCGACCGGCACCCACCCGGACGGCTTCAACACCCCGAACGGAGGCTTCTGCGCCTGGCACGACTGGAACGGCGACACCACCCTGACCGGTGGCGCCGCCTCCTCCCCCTACGGTGACGTGGCGTTCACCAACGACCCGTACGTGACCGACATGGGCAGCTCCTGCGGCCAGAACTACGTCAACAGCGGCAGCGCGGGCACCCTGGACGGCGTGACCATCGTGTACGGCCACGAGTACTCGGAGACCATCACCGACCAGAACCCGGCGGGCGGCTGGACCGACTCGACCGGGTACGAGAACGCCGACAAGTGCTCCTGGAACGGCGTCGGCGGGACGGGCGGCGCGCAGAACGTGAGCTTCGCGACGGGTTCCTTCGCCATGCAGGGCACCTGGTCGAACGGGGTCAACGGCTGCCAGGTCTCGCACGCGATCGTCCACTGACGACCGGGCGGGGGCAGGCCCTCGCCCGGCGCCGGAGCGGGCCGTGCGGGCCCGCTCCGGCGCACTTCCGCGTGCCGGGGCCACGGGGTCGCAGGGTCGCGGGGCTACGGGGTCACGGGGCTACGGGGCTACGGGGCTACGGGGCTACGGGGCTACCAGCCCGAACTCGTAGGCCTGGATGACCAGGTGGACCCGGTCACGGGCGTCGAGTTTGGTGAACAGCCGGGCGACGTGCGCCTTGGCGGTGGCCACGCTGATGGTGAGCTCCGCGGCGATCTCGGCGTTGGACAGGCCCCGGCCGACCAGGACGAGCACCTCGCGCTCGCGCTCGGTGACGGCCGCGGCGACCGGCCTGCGGGGCCGGGCCGCGGCGGCCTCCGGGTCCGGGCGGGCGGCGAACTCGCCGATCAGCCGGCGGGTGATGCCGGGGGCGAGCAGGGCGTCCCCGGCGGCGACCACCCGGATGCCGTCCAGGATGGTCTCCAGGGCGAGGTCCTTGACCAGGAAGCCGCTGGCCCCGGCCCGCAGCGCGCCGTAGACGTAGTCGTCGTCGTCGAAGGTGGTGAGGACGAGGACGTGGGTGGGCAGGTCCGGGTCGGCGGTGATCCGGCGGGTGGCCTCGATGCCGTTCGTACCGGGCATCCGGATGTCCATCACGGCGACGTCGGGGCGCAGCCGGGCGACCAGCTCGACGGCCTCGGCGCCGTCGCCGGCCTCGCCGACCACCTCCAGGTCGGGGGCGTCGGCGATCAGCACTCGCAGGCCGGTGCGGATGAGCGGCTGGTCGTCGACCAGGACGACGCGGATCACGGTCCCACCTCCACGGGGGTCTCGACGGCGGTCCTGACGGCAGTCCCGACAGGGGTCCCGACGACGGGCTCGACGGCGGGCTCGGCAGGGGTCCCGGCGGGGGGCTCCTCGGGGAGCGGCAGTCGGGCGGCGACCAGGAAGCCGCCCTCGGGGCGCGGGCCGGCGCTGAACTCGCCGTGCAGCAGGGCGACCCGCTCGCGCATGCCGGCCAGCCCGTAGCCGGTGCCGGGGGCGCCACCCGCCGCTCCGGCGCCCAGGTCGACCACCGTGACGGCGAGTTCCCGCGGGCCGTACGCGACGGTGACGTGGCAGTCCCGGGTGCCGGAGTGCTTGACCACGTTGGTGACCGCCTCCTGGACGATCCGGTAGGCGGCGAGGTCGACCTCGGGCGGCAGCGGACGGACCGTACCGTGCCGGGTGAGCGCCACCCGCACCCCGGCGCCCGCCGCCTTCCCCACCAGTCGGTCCAACTCGCCCAGCCCGGGCGCCACTTCGAGCGGGGCGGACTCCCCCTCGCCCTGCCGCAGCGCGCCGAGCATCCGGCGCAGGCCGGCCAGGGTCTCCCGGCTGGTGGCCTCGATCGCCTCCAGCGCCTTGCGGGTCTCGGCGGGCTGGGTGTCCATGACCCGGCTGCCCATGCCGGCCTGGATCGCGATGATGCCGATGTTGTGGGCGACCATGTCGTGCAGCTCGCGGGCGATCCTCAGCCGTTCGGCGGTGATGGCCTGCTCGGAGGCCCGGCCGCGCAGCGCCTCGGTGTGGACGCGGCCCTGGTGCACGGTGTTGCCGATCAGCCAGGCGATCAGCACGGTGGCGGCGAAGCCCCCGTAGGCGAGCGGGTTGACGGGGTAGTCGTTGACGGCGCCCCAGATCAGCAGCCCGGCGAGGGTGGCGAGCGGCAGCGCCAGGGCGGTGAGCGAGACCCGGCGGGAGCGGGTGGCCGCGCAGTAGCCGACCACCGCGTCGGCGATCAGGAACTGGAGCGGCGCCGCCTCCGGGACGCCCCACATCCCGAGCGCGAACATCCCGCCCCCGAGCGCCACCACGACGGCGAGCAGCGGCAACCGGACCAGCAGCGCCGCGACCAGGGTGGTGACCACCGCGGTGACCACCATCGGCATGTCCTCGGGGTTGCCGTGGTAGTTCAACAGGTGGCGCAGCTCGTCCTCGCGGGTGAGGAATCGGAACCCCACCAGGGCCGTCCACAGCGCCGCCACCCACACGCCCGCGGGCAGGCGCCTGAGCAGCGGCGGACGAGGTTCGGTGATCATGGCGCGATGGTATCGGCGGCCCGCCGGCGGCGCATTGGCCCGGGGGCGTAATCCCCGGGGCCAGTACGGCGACCCGCGGTTGTGGCCCGCGGCCCGATGCCCGGGACGGGGGCCGACCGGCAGCGTTGTCCCCGTGATCGAGATCGAGCGACTGACCAAGCGGTACGGCGCCACCACGGCCGTCGACCAACTGACCTTCACCGTCCGGCCGGGCACCGTGACCGGCTTCCTCGGGCCCAACGGCGCGGGCAAGTCCACCACACTGCGGATGATCCTGGGCCTCAACACCCCCACCGCGGGCACCGCCACCGTGGCCGGCGTGCCCTTCGCCGGCCGGCCGCGCGGACTGCGGCACGTCGGCGCGCTGCTGGACGCGGGCGACGTGCACGGCGGGCGCAGCGCCCGGGCCCACCTGTCGGCGCTGGCCCGCAGCAACCGCATCCCGCTCGGGCGGGTGGACGAGGTGCTGGCGGAGGTCGGCCTCGGCAAGGCGGCCGGGCGGCGGATCGGCGGCTACTCGCTGGGCATGAAGCAGCGTCTGGGCATCGCCGGGGCGCTGCTCGGCGACCCGCCGGTGCTGCTGTTCGACGAGCCGCTGAACGGGCTGGACCCGGAGGGCGTGCTCTGGGTGCGCGGGCTGTTCCGGCGGCTCGCGGACGAGGGCCGCACGGTGTTCGTCTCCAGCCACATGATGGCGGAGATGGAGCACACCGCGGACCGGCTGGTGGTGATCGGGCGCGGGCGGCTGATCGCGGACGAGAGCCTCGCCGAGTTCTCGGCCCGCGACGCGGTCTCCTCGGTGGCCGTCCGGACGCCCGAACTCTCCGCGCTGGCCGAGGCCCTGCGCGCCGAGGGGGCCGAGGTGCGGCTGGCGGAGCCGCACCTCGGGATCGTCACGGGGATGCCGGCCGCGCGGATCAGTGAACTCGCGCTGCGCCACGGCGTGGTGCTGCACGAACTGGCCGCCCGGACGTCGTCGCTGGAGTCGGCGTTCATGTCCCTGACCGCCGACAGTGTCGAGTACCCGGCTGGAGAGGCCCGATGACCACCGCGACCCTGGGTTCCACCGTCGAACCCGCACCCCGGTTCCTGGACCTGCTCGCCGCCGAGTGGATCAAACTGCGCTCGCTGCGCTCCACCTACTGGGTGCTGGCGCTGGCCTCGCTGGTGGCGATCGCGGTCAACGTGAACGCCGTCCACACCGACCTGACGTACATCGACCACCCGCCGCCGCGGATGCCCGGCCAGCCGCCGTACACCTACGACCCGCTGTTCCACGGCCTCGGCAACATCGCGAGCGACCTGATGGCGGTCGCGGCCGGCAGCCTCGGGGCGATCACCGTGTTCGGCGAGTACACCACCGGACTGATCCGCACCACCTTCGCCGCCGTGCCGGACCGCCGGGGCGTGATCGCGGCCAAGGTGCTGCTGATCGGCGGGATCACCGCACTCGCCGGGCTCGTGGTGTCGGCGGTCTCCTTCTTCACCGTCAACGCGATGCTGGCCTCCCGGCACGTCGGGCTCTCCGTCACCGACGAGGGCTGCCTGCGGGCCGTGCTCGGCTACGCGGCGATCGTGCCGGTCTGCGCGCTGATCGGGATGGCGCTGGGCGCGCTGCTGCGGCACGCCACCGCCTCGATCGTCTCGCTGGTGATGCTGATGTTCATCCTGCCGATGATGTTCGGCGGGGACCGCTACCGGTGGCTGAAGGAGATCGGCACCCACCTGCCCCTGGCCACCGTGCAGCGGCTCACCATCACCCCGCACTCCACGACCACGATGGGGAAGTACGCGCCGAGCGTGCTCGACTCGTGGATCACCATGGGGCTGTGGGGCCTGGCCGCGCTGGTGGCGACGGTGCTCGTGGTGCGGCGCCGGGACGTGTGAGGCCCCGGGCTACCCCAGGCCGAGGCGCCGCGCGGTCGCGGCGGGCAGCCGGTACGGGCGCTCGGGCGGCAGCAGCCGCTGCGCCTTCGCCGGCTGACCGTCGCGGACCAGCGCGGCGATCCGCCGCACCTGCGGGGTGAGGTCGGTGAGTCCGACGACCCACTCCTCGGCGTAGCTGCGGATCAGCGAGCGGCCGATGCCCACCTGGATGCTGTAGTGGTTCAGCGCCGCCCCGCGCAGCGACCGCTCCGGGTCCCACTGCACGTGGACCTCGGCGCGGGCCACCTCGTCCGGGTGCGCGGTGGTCAGCACGGCGCGGGCGAGCGCCTCCTCCCAGCCCTCCCGGGTGATCCGGACCGCCAGCACCCTGGTCTGTCCGGGCTTCTGCGCCCAGTTGCTGCGGTGCATCAGCCAGCGGAACGAGGGCTTGATCCACGTCATCCGGTGGAAGCCGAAGGGCGCCGTGAACCGGCCCGCCGCCAGCGCCGCGTCGGCGACGGCCGGCGGGTACGCCTGGTAGAGCACGATCGTCCGCGCGTCGTGGTCGGCGCGGATCTCGCGCAGTGCGGTCATCTCGCGGCACCCCCTTCGCCCCCCGGCACGCTCTTCGCCCCCGGCGTCCCCTCCGCCTCCGGCACGCTCTTCGCCTCCGGCACGCTGCCAGCGCGGGCCCGCCCGGCGCAACGGGATTACCGGGCGGGGCCGCGGCGTCCTCGGACCGTGGCCCCCTGACGCCCGGCTCAGGCCCTGGCACCCGCCTCAGGCCGCGGCGGCCTTGGCGCGGAAGGCGCCGAGGGTGGTGGCCGGGACGCCGCAGCCGGGGAGGAAGGAGGCCGCGCCGCCGTGGTGGGTGCGGACGCGGTCGAGGAAGACGGACATCGCCTCGGCCGGGGCCTCCAGGAGGGGCGCGGGGATCGTGAGGTTGTGGCCCCGGGAGTCGGTGACGCGGGAGGTGGTGCGGTCGTTGAGGGCGGTGCGGTGGCGTTCGGCGAGGCCGGCGAAGATCTGCGGGAGGGCGTCGGCGGTGCGGGTGTAGTCGGCGACGATGTGCTCGGCGGGGACGTCGAGGAGGTCCAGCAGGAGGGCGGTCAGCAGGCCGGTGCGGTCCTTGCCGGCGGCGCAGTGCAGCAGGACGGCGCCGGGGCGGACGGTGGCGTCGACGGCGGCGGCCACCGCCTCGGGCGCGGACTCGGCCAGCAGGACGTAGAAGTCGCCCAGGTCGGCGGCCGTGGCCATGGTGCGCATCCGCGCGGTGAGGGCGTCGGTGGCGGGGTTCACCGGGGCGGCGACGACGGATATCCCGGCGGCCGCGGCGGCGGCCCAGTCCTCGGGGTCGGTCTCGCGCGGGTCCCGCAGGTCCACGATGGTGCGGATGTCGCAGCCGCGCAGCTGGGCGACGGTGGCCTCGTCGGCGGCCGGGAACGGCTGGGCGGAGCGGTACAGCACACCGGGACGGACCCGCCGGCCCTCGGGGTCGCCGAGGACGGCGGCGTCACGGAAGTTGACCAGGGACATGCGGGAGGCCTTTCGGTGGAGCCGCACCCGGGACGGGACGGGGAAGATCCGGAGCGGAGACATCTAGACGTCTAGATGTGTAACCCGTTCCGGGGTCGCCGGGCAAGCCTCGATCGGTGCATCCCTCCATCCCACTCCCCTCGGCGGGCCACGGCGACCCGGGCGGCCACGGCGATCCGGGCGGCGGAAGCGGGCGCGGGCGGCCGCAGCGGGCCCGGCCGGCGGCCCGGGCGGCACGGGCGGCACGGACCGACCCCGGCGGCGCGGGCGGGCTCCGTAGGATCGGGCCCGTGGCGACGAACCCCCCGAGCTCCCCGAACACCCCGGTGTACCGCCGCCTGGCCCGCCGGATCCAGGAGCGCGTCGACGCCGGCGCCTACCCGGCCGGCACCCGGCTGCCCAGCGAGTCCGAGCTGAGCGCCGAGTTCGGCGTGAACCGGCTGACCGTGCGGCAGGCGGTGGCGGAGCTGGAGCGGGCGGCCGTGGTGGAGATCCGCCGGGGCGTGGGCACCTTCGTCCGCCCGCCGGCCGTCCGGGTGTCGATCGCCGTGGACCCGCGCAGCCAGCGCTTCGACCTCGGCAGCGTGCCCACCGCACTGCCGAACGAGGAGCGCACCGACGGCGAGTTCGTGGTGGCCGCTCCGCCCGTCACCGGCTCGCCGCAGGACGCGGAGGCGGCCCGGCAGCTGGGCCGCACCCCGGCGGAGCTGTCCCGGGTGGACTCGGTGATCCGGCTGGGCGGGCGGGCCCGGGCGGCGTGCAGCTACTGGGTGCCGTTCGGCCCGCTGCCCGCCGAGCTGGTCCGGCCGGGCCGCTCCGGGAACCTGGTGCCGGACCTGGCGCGGGCCGCCGGGGTGGAACTGGAGTACGACTGGCGGGCCTTCGGCGCCGTCGGCGCGGACCTCGCGGACGCCGAGCTGCTGGGCGTCCCGCCGGGCACCGCGCTGCTGGTGCGCGAGGGCGTCAGCTGCACCCCGGACGGCGCCCCGGCGCTGTACGTGCGGCGGCGGATCGACGGCAGCAGCGCGCGCTTCGTCCTGCACTTCCGCGACCGGTAGCGAAGGCCGCCGCGCCCGCCCCCGGCCGGAGCGCCCCTGATAAATTCAGCGCCGAAACACCAGGCCGTACGGGGGCGGGCAGAGCACGGTGATCGAGGAGATCGACTACGACATACCCGGCGAGCTGGCCGAGGTCTATCTCGTCCTGCTCGCCGACGTCTCCCGCACCGGTCGGCTGCCGCGCCGCGAGGAGCTGGAGCGCCTGCGCAAGCTCGGCGAGCACTGCGCCGAGGCCGGGTACGGGCTGCGCGAGGTGGTGGCGCAGTGTCTGGCCGCGGCCCGGCGGGCCTGGCAGACCCTGCCCGGGACGGCCGCCGCGAGCAGCGTCACCGAGCTGCGCCGCACGGGCGACGCGGTGCTCGCCGCCACCGACGCCGCGCTGGCCGCGCTGGGCGAGGGCCACGAGCGGGCCCAGCGCCTGGCCGTCCGCCAGGAGGAGGCGGCCCGCCGGGAGTTCATCGACGACCTGCTGTTCGGCCGCAGCGACCTCGGGCTGCTGGCCGAGCGCGCGGAGCGGTTCGGGCTGCGGCTGGCGGGCTCGTACACGGTGGCGGTCGCGGTGGGCGAAGAGCCGTTCGCGGACGTCCATCCGCTGGTGCACCGGGTGGAGCGGGAGCTGGCCGGGCGGTTCGGCGAGCGGGACGTGCTGCTGGCCAGCAAGGACGGCCGACTGGTGTGCATCGCCCCGGACTCCGAGCGGGCCGTGCTGGAGGCCTTCGCCGAGCTGACGCTGCGCCCCGGCCCCGGCTACCGCCCGGTGCTGCGGGTGGCCACCGGCCGCCGGCACTCGGGGCCGAGCGGGGTGCTGCGCAGTTACGAGGAGGCGCTGGACGCGCTGGACTACGCGCAGCGGCTGGACCTGCCGGCCCGGCAGCTGCGGGCCGAGGAGCTGCTGGTCTTCCCGGTGCTGATGCGCGACCGGGCCGCCATGGCCGACCTGGTGCGCAGCGTGCTCGGCCCGCTGACCGAGGCGCGCGGCGGCGCCCGTCCGCTGCTGGACACCATCGCGGTGCAGGCGGAGGCCGCGTACGTGAACGCGGAGGCGGCGCGCCGGCTGGGCCTGAGCGTGCGCACGCTGGGCTACCGGCTGGAGCGGATCAAGGCGCTGACCGGGTACGACCCGGCGGACGCGCTCCAGCGCTTCACCCTGGAGACGGCGGCGATGGGTGCGCGGCTGCTGAACTGGCCGGAACAACCGCTGTAGTACGCGGTACGACGGCTGTAGTGCGCGGAACCACGGCTGTAGTGCGCGATACGACCGCCGCGGTCCCGCGCCACGGGAGCCCCCCGCCCCAAACCCGCGGGGCGGCTCCGGAACCGTCCGGCGGCCGTCCTGTTGCCGAGCTGTTGCAGTGTCACGCGGGCCGTGCGTACCAGGGTGTCAAGAGGGCGTAAAGATTGCCGGATCCTGGCAATGTGCGGGGGCCGGCGGCACTGTCATGATCTCCCCGGCGCCGAAGCGCGGCGCCGGCGGGAAGACGGGGGAGCGTGGCCGGGATGGGGGGATTCTTCGCGGCCGCGCTGGCCTTCCCGACGGCGCTGTTCAGCTTCGCGCTGGTGGTGGTGGTCGGGTACTGGTTGCTGATGCTGTTCGGCGGCCTGGTTCCGGGCGCCGTGCACGGGGGGCACGGCGGCGGGCACCAGGTGGACGTCGGACACGCGGGGCACCACCTGGGTGCCGGGCACGGGGGGCACGCCGGGCACCTCGGACACGGGGGGCACGGCGGCGGGGGGCACAGTGCCGGGGGGCACGGCGCCGACGACGGGTCCGGCCGGCAGGGCGCCGGCCACCACACGGGCGTGCTGGACGCGCTGGGGCTGGGCGGGGTGCCCGTGACGGTGGCGGTGTCGCTGCTGGTCGCAATCGCCTGGTTCGTCAGCCTGGCCGGCACCGTCCTCACCTCGGGGGCACCGGCGCGCGGCGGCGTGTTCGTCGTCGCGCTGGTCGCCTCCTGGGCGGGCACCCGGGTGCTCGTCCGGCCGCTGTCGCGGCTGTTCCCGCAGGACCGGCCGGTCACCCGGGGGGACTTCGTCGGCCGGGTCTGCGTGATCCGGACCGGCCGGGTGACGGCCGACTTCGGGCAGGCCGAGGTCACCGCGGAGGACGGCTCCACCGCGACCGTCCAGGTCCGTACGGCGACGCCCGAACCGGCCCTGACGGCCGGGCGGACCGCCCTGATCTTCGACTACGACGCCGAGGGCGAGCACTTCCTGGTGGCGCCCTTCGACCCGCCGGCCGTTCACTGACGCCTGTCCACTGACGCCGCGTCACGCGTTTCCACCCACCCCCACCGCACTTCCCTTCGCACCAACTCGCCATCGTCAAAGGACTCCGTGATGGACACCATCGCCGTGGGTTTCGGCGTGCTCGTCGCCGTCGTGCTGCTCATCGTGCTCGCCATGCTGCTGTTCGTGGGCCGTCTGTTCCAGAAGGTCGAGCAGGGCAAGGCACTGATCGTCTCCCGGACGAAGAAGGTGGATGTGACCTTCACCGGCGCGATCGTCCTCCCGGTGCTCCACAAGGCCGAGTTGATGGACATCACCGCGAAGACGGTGGAGATCCACCGGGCCGGCCGGGACGGCCTGATCTGCCGGGACAACATCCGCGCGGACATCCGGATCTCGTTCTTCGTCCGGGTCAACAAGACCGTCGAGGACGTCATCAAGGTCGCGCAGTCGATCGGCACCGCCCGGGCCAGCGACCCGCAGGCGATCCAGGAGTTCTTCGCCGTCAAGTTCGCCGAGGCGCTCAAGACCGTCGGCAAGCAGCTGGACTTCACCGACCTGTACACCCACCGACACGAGTTCCGGGACCAGATCATCGCGGTCATCGGCACCGACCTCAACGGCTACACCCTTGAGGACGCGGCCATCGACCACCTGGAACAGACGCCGATGAGCCAGCTGGACTCCGACAACATCCTGGACGCCCAGGGCATCCGCAAGATCACCGAGCTGACGGCGATCGAGCACGTGCGCACCAACGAGTACCAGCGCAACGAGCAGAAGGAGATCACCCGGCAGAACGTGGACGCCCGGGAGGCCGTCCTGGAGCTGGAGCGCCGGCAGGCCGACGCCGAGATCCGCCAGCACCGCGAGATCGAGACCCTGCGGGCCAAGGAGGACGCGGTGATCGCCCGGGTGCAGGAGGAGGAGCGGCTCAACGCCCAGACCGCCTTCCTGCGCACCGAGGAGCTGCTCGGGGTGCAGCGGGAGAACCAGGCCCGCGAGGTCGCGGTGGCGCAGAAGAACCGCGAGCGGGTGATCGCGGTGGAGAACGAGCGGATCGAGAAGGACCGCCTGCTGGAGGTCGTCGGCCGCGAGCGGGAGACCCAGCTCGCCACGATCGCCAAGGAGAAGGAGGTCGAGTCCGCCAAGCGCGAGGTCGCCGACGTGGTCCGCGAGCGGGTCGCGGTGGACCGCACCGTCGCCGAGCAGGAGGAGGCCGTCAAGACGCTGCGCGCCACCGAGGAGGCCGAGCGGGTCCGCAAGGCCGTCGTGATCCAGGCCGAGGCCGAGGCGCAGGAGAAGCTCGTCAAGGACATCAAGGCCGCCGAGGCCGCCGAACAGGCCGCCTCGCACAAGGCCCGCGAGGCGCTGGTGCTGGCCGAGGCCCGGCAGCGGGCCGCCGAGCTGGACGCGGCCGCCAAGATCCGGATGGCCGAGGGCATCCGGGCGGAGGCCGCCGCCGAGGGCCTGGCCCGGGTCCAGGTCCGTGAGCAGGAGGCCGCGGCGGTGGAGAAGGTCGGCCGCGCCGAGGCCGTCGTCCAGGTCGAGAAGGCCAAGGCCGCCGCGCTGGAGGTCGGCGGCAGGCTGAAGGCCGAGGCCGAGGGCCTGACCGAGAAGGCCGCGGCGATGGCCAAGCTGGACGAGGCCTCGCGCGGGCACGAGGAGTACCGTCTGCGGCTGGCCGCCGAGAAGGACGTCCGGCTGGCCGGGCTGGACACCCAGCGGCAGATCGCCGAGGCCCAGGCGGCGCTGGTCGCGGCCGGGCTGGAGAAGGCGAAGATCGACATCGTCGGCGGGGACTCGGTCTTCTTCGACCGGCTGGTGCAGTCGGTGTCGGCCGGCAAGAGCCTGGACGCCTTCGTCGGCCACTCGCAGACCGCGCAGACCCTGGCCGGGCCCTGGCTGGACGGGCGGGCCAGCTTCACCGAGGACCTCACCAGGGTGCTCTCCTCGGTCTCCACGGCGGACGTGCAGAACCTGACGGTCTCCGCCCTGCTGATGAAGCTGATCGGCTCGGGCGCCGGGGACCAGGCCGGGCAGCTGCGCCGGCTGCTGGAGTCGGCGCGGCAGCTGGGCGTCGCGGAGACCCCGCTCGGGGTCCTGGCCGGCGGCCTCGCCTCGGCCAACGGCTCCAAGTGACCCGCTGAGCGACCGGGCGTTCCGACCCGCCGCCCGAACCGCCTGAACCGCCCCAAACCACCCGATCCGACCGAACCGACCGAACCGACCGAGGAACGTGACCGTGACCGTGGACGCCCTCGACGCCCGGCTCGACGCCGGCACCTACGAGGTCCTGCGCGACCGGCTCGCCCGAGCCGCCGCCGAACTCGCCGACCGGGCCCAGGCGTTGAACGCCCGCCGGGTCGACGAGTTCGGCGGCGGGGAGCTGCGGCTGGCCGGCACCGGGCGGCTCACCACCGCCCGGTCCTGCCTGCCGCAGGACCTCACCGCCGTCGGCGGGCTGCTGCTGCTCGGCACCCGACCGGTCGAGGCCGCGGACGGCGTCGGGGACTTCGACGACGTCTTCGGCCTGCACCACCCCGACCTCTCCCCCGCGCCCGCCGAGGGCACCCTGCTGGACGACCCGCGGCTGCGCCAGGACCTCGCCGATCTGCGGCGCTACTTCCGCGACGCCCGGCTGGAGCGGCTGCGCGCGGTGGACGGCCGGCTGCTCGCCGTCTTCCGCACCGGCCCCGCCGCCGCCGACGTCCGGGTGCTGCGCTGGCGCCTCGACGGCGGCCCCGCCGACGACGCGCAGCCGTCCTACCTGGACGGGCGCGGCGAGCGCGACCACGTCCCCGCCGACGGTCAGCAGTTGCCCTGGACCGCCGTCACCCGGGACGACCAGCTGCCCGCCGGGCCCGGCCGCCCGTCCCGCGCGGACCTGGCCGGAGAGCTGCTGATCGGCGTCGACGGCGGCCGGCTGACCATCGCCGCCCCGGACGGCCGGGAGCTGTACCGCGAACCGCTGGCCGAGGCCCTGCAGACCCTCGCCGACGCCCGGATCGCCCACGCCCGGCTCGGCACCCTGCTGCTGGTGCGGGTGCGCCCGTACCAGGAGGAGACCGACCGGCACCTGGTGGTCCACCTGCCCACCGGCGCCGTCACCCGGATCGACGCGCTCGGCCAGGCCTGCCTGCGGCTGCCCGCCGACCAGGGCGTGGCCTTCCCCGGCGGCTGCCACCTGGTGGACGGCACCGTGCGCGTCTTCGACCAGCCGGTCGACGGCCTGGTGTACGAGCGCACTGTCCTGTCGCCCAACGGCGAGGACGTGCTGTACGAGTTCCGCTCCCCCGCCGACGGCCGCGCCCTGCTCCAGCCGTACAACAGCGTGCGCCAGGAGGCCGCCGCCCCGCTGCCCTGCCAGGGTTACTCGCTGCTCGCCGACGGCACCCTGATCGCGCTGCGCCCGGCCGAGGACGGGCCGACCCGGCTGCACCCCGTCCAGCTCTGGCAGACCCCGTTCACCAGCGAGCGCTTCGCCGCCGAACAGCCGCCCGGCAGCGGGCCGCTGGCCCGGATCGGCAACGCCGACCTGGTCCGCGGCCTGGCCGACTGCCTGGCCCTGGCCCGGCTGGCCGCGGCCGGCGCCGACACCCCGGCCGGCCACCGGGCCGTCCTCGCCGCCTGCACCCGCACCGCCGACCGGCACCACTGGCTCGGCCAGAGCGGTCTCGGCGACCTCGCCGCGCCGCTCGCCGAGATCCGCGACACCGCCCGGCAGGTCGTCGCCGAGTACGAGGCCGTCGCCCAGCTCACCGCGCACGCCGCCCGGCGGGCCGACGAGACCGCCGAGCACGTCGAGGGCCTGCTGCGCACCGCCCGCGGCGAGACCCTGGCCGACGCCGCCGAGTGGGTCGACCGGCTGGCCGGGCTGCGCCGCGCCCAGGGTCGTGTCGAGGCGCTGCGCGACCTGCCGCGCGCCGACGCCCGGCGGATCGACGCGCTCGCCGCGCACCTCGCCGAGGGTCTGGCCCGGGCCGCCGACCGCGCCGTCGTCCAGCTCGCCGAGCCGACCGCCTTCGAGCCGCACCGGCAGCGGGCGGGCGAGCTGGCCGAGCGGTGCGCCGCGATCGCCACCGCCGCCGAGGCCGAACCGCTGGGTCTCGAACTGGCCGCCCAGAGCGAGGCCCTGCAGACCGTCTCGGAGCTGGTCGGCACCCTCGATCTGGCCGACGCCACCACCCGCACCGCCATCCTCGACCGGCTCGCCGACGTGCTCGGGCTGCTCAACCGGGCCCGGTCCGCGCTGACCGTGCGCCGCCGGGAGCTGCGCACCCGCGAGGCCGCCGCCGAGTTCGCCGCCGAGACCGCCCTGCTCGGCCAGGCCACCACCGCCGCGCTCGCCGCCGCCGACACCCCCGAGGACTGCGACGAGCAGCTCGGCCGGCTGCTGCTGCGGATCGAGCAGTTGGAGACCCGCTTCGCCGACGCCGACCCGGCCCTCGGCGAGCAGCTCACCGCCCGGCGCACCGAGATCCACGACGCGCTCACCGCCCGCCGCCAGCACCTGCTGGAGGAGCGGGCCCGGCGCGCCGACCGGCTGGTCGCCTCCGCCGGGCGCATCCTCGACACCCTGCACCGCCGGCTGGCCGCGCTGGACACCGCCGAGGAGATCGAGGCGGCCTTCGCCGCCGACCCGACCGCCGTCAAACTCCGCGACCTGGCGGGGCAGTTGACCGCGCTCGGCGACCGGGTCCGGGCCGAGGAGCTGACCGGACGGCTGCGCGCGGCGCGCGGCCGCGCCCAGCGGGCCCTGCGCGACCGCGCCGAACTCGCCGGGGACGGCCCCGGCACCCTGCGGCTGGGCCGCCACCTGTTCGCCGTCACCACCCGGCGGCCCGAACTCGCCCTGGTTCCCTGGCGCGGACGCCCCGCCTTCACGCTCACCGGCACCGACTACCGCTCCCCCGTCACCGACCCGGCCTTCGCCGCCACCGAGCGGTACTGGGACCGCCCGCTGCCCTCGGAGACCCCGCAGCTGTACCGCGCCGAGTACCTCGCGGCGAGCCTGCTGCCGGCCGCCGAGACGGGGGCGCCGCGCACCGACGGCGAGCTGCTGGAGTACGTCCGGCGGGCCGCCGAGCAGCGCCCGGACGAGGGCTACCAGCGCGGCGTGCACGACCACGACGCCGCGCTGCTGCTCCGCGCCCTGCTCCGGCTCGGCGCCGGGGCCGGGCTGTTGCGCCACCCGGCGGGCGCCCGGGCGGCCGCCCAGCTGTACTGGGCGCACGGCGCCGACGAGCGGCAGCGGCTGCTCTGGCACACGCGGGCCCGCTCGCTGGGCCTCGCCCGGGACGCCTTCGGTGGCGCCCCGGCGTCGGCCGCGCTGGCGGCGCT
The DNA here is from genome assembly GCF_055589745.1 of Kitasatospora sp. NPDC041917. Lineage (NCBI taxonomy): Bacteria > Bacillati > Actinomycetota > Actinomycetes > Kitasatosporales > Streptomycetaceae > Kitasatospora > Kitasatospora sp. NPDC041917. The sequence continues at coordinate 43,178 of NZ_JBVJBI010000024.1, forward strand.
GGCCGCACTGGAGGCCGAACTCTCCGCCACCGTTTCGGAGTTCGTTCCGGGGGCGGAGCCGTCCGGCCCGTACCTGGTGGCCGAACTGGCCGCCGCCGCACCCAGCTTCGCCCACTCCCCGGGCGCCGCCGCGCTGGTCGACAAGTTCCGCGCGGCACCCGAGTCGGCCGGCCTCACCGAGGCGCTGGCCGCACTGCCCGAGGAGCCCGGGCTGCTGCCCGTACGGCGCCAACTGGCCGCCGCCTGGCTGGAGTCGGGAGCAGCCGACGCCGACCCGGCCGACCTCGCCGAGGCCGCCGCCGTCCTGCTCTGCCCGTCGCTGCCGCGCCGGCCCGCCGAGGGGGCCGTGGGCGCCCGGATCACCGGGCTGCTCGGCGACCACCCGCGGCTCGCGGGCGGGGCGCTCGACCTCCGACTGGACGAACTGCTCGCCAAGGTGCGGGAGTTCGAGCAGGTCGAGGTGCCCGGCCACCGGGCCTACCAGCGGCTGCGGGGCGAACTGTTGGCCGCCGAGCACGCCCGGCTGCGGCTCGACCAGTACCGGCCCGCCCCGCTCAACGGCTTCGTCCGCAACCGGCTGATCGACCAGGTGTACCTGCCGCTGGTCGGCGACAACCTCGCCAAGCAGCTCGGCACGGCCGCCGCCGGCGGGCCGGTCGACCGCAGCGGCCTGCTGCTGCTGGTCTCTCCGCCCGGCTACGGCAAGACCACCCTGGTCGAGTACCTCGCCGAGCGGCTCGGGCTGCTGCTGGTCTCCGTCAGCGGCCCCGCGCTCGGCCACCGGGTCACCTCGCTGGACCCGGCCGAGGCCCCCGACGCCACCTCCCGGCGCGAGGTCGAGAAGCTCAACTTCGCTCTGCACGCGGGCGACAACGTGCTGCTCTACCTGGACGACGTGCAGCACACCTCGCCCGAGTTCCTCCAGCGCTTCATCCCGCTGTGCGACGCCCAGCGCCGGATCGACGGCGTGTGGGACGGCGAGGCCCGCGAGTGGGACCTGCGCGGCAAGCGCTTCGCCGTGGTCATGGCCGCCAACCCGTACACCGAGTCCGGCCGCCTCTTCCGGCTGCCCGACATGCTCGCCAACCGCGCCGACGTGTGGAACCTCGGCGACGCCGTCGCCGGGCGCGAGGACCTCTTCGCGCTCAGCTTCGTCGAGAACGCCCTGCCGGCCGGCCCCCACCTGGCCCCGCTCGCCACCGCCGAGCGCGCCGACCTCGACACCCTGCTCGCCCGCGCCGGCGGCGTGCCCGGCGGCACCCTGGCCGGCCCCTGGCCCGCCGCCGAGGTCGAGCGGATGACCGCCGTCCTGGCCGGCCTGCTCCACCTGCGCTCCACCGTCCTGGCCGTCAACCGCGCCTACCTGGCCTCCGCCGCCCAGGACGACCGGACCCGCACCGAGCCCCCCTTCCTGCTCCAGGGCTCCTACCGCAACATGGCCAAGCTCGCCCAGCGCCTCGACCCCGCCCTCACCCGCCCCGAACTGGACGCCCTGCTCACCGACCACTACCGGGCCGAGGCCCAGCCCCTGGGCGCCGAGGCCGAGGCCCAGCTCCTCAAGCTCGCCGAGCTCCGCGGCACCCTGACACCCGAGCAGGCGGCCCGCTGGGCGGAGCTGAAGAGGTCCTGGCAGGAGCGCGGGCGCGCCGCCGAACGCCCTTGACCTGAAGGGCGCTTGAGGTCCTAGCCTCGGCCGCATGGGCTACTTCACCGAACGCGAGCGCGGCTATCTCACCGGCCAACCGCTGGCCCGTCTGGCCACCCTCGGCCCGGACGGCTCCCCGCAGGTCCGGCCGGTGGGCTTCCGGCTCAACGACGACGGCACCATCGACATCGGCGGGCCGGACAACGCCCGCAGCCGCAAGTACCGCAACGCCCGGGACCGCCCCGAGGTCTCCGTCCTGATCGACGACCTGGCACCCGCCGACGATCCGGTCGCGGGCGGCTGGGGGCGCGGCGTGGAGATCCGCGGCCGGGCGGAGGTGCTCGCCGTGGACGTCCCGCCGGTGGCTCCCGACCGGTTCAGCCGGGACGTCATCCGGGTGCACCCCCGGCGGATCGTCACCTGGAACCTGGAGTCGCCGGGCTCCACCGCCCGGGACGTCGGCTGACCCGGCCGGCCCCACACCCTCCGCGGCGCCCCCTGCCCCCCCGGCCGGGGGCGCCGCCGCGCCGTGTGCGCCAGCCGCCGTGCTGCGTGCGCTAGCCGCCGTCCTCCGTGCGCCGGTCCCGGGCCCGCAGGCCGTCCAGGATCAGGTCCGCGAGGCGCTCCGGGAGCTCGGGGCCGATCTCGCGGTGGCCGAGCAGGGCGCGGGCCTGGAGGGGTGCGCTGAGCAGTTCCAGGGCGAGGTCGGCGTCCGTGCCGGCCGGGAGTTCGCCGCGGTCGACGGCGCGCCGGACGACGGCGCCGGCCTGGGCGAGGCGGGAGTCCCAGAAGACCTGCCAGGCCTCGGCGAGGGCCGGGTCCTCGGAGCCGAGGGCGGCCGCGCGGGCCACGGCCCGGCCGAGCGGGGTGGCCAGGTACGCGGCGAGCGCGCGGGCGAAGGCGGTCAGGTCGGTGCGGACGGCCCCGGTGTCGGGGACCGGGATGCCCTCGTCGCTGGCGGTCAGCATGGCGTCCAGCACCAGCTTCTCCCGGCTGCCCCACCGCCGGTACACGGTGGTCTCGTTGACGCCGGCCCGGGCCGCGACGTCGGCGATGGTGAGCCGGGCGACGCCCCCTTCGGCCAGCGCCTCCATGGCGGCCGCCAGGACGTCCCGGCGCACCCGGGCGGCCCGGCCGCCCGGACGGCGGCGGATCGGGTCCGGCTCTTCCTCGGTCATGTGTCGATCACCTCGCCACCACCTTAACGCAGGAGTACTTGCATTAAGCGATCCTCCGGCGCATAGTCGCTAATGCAAGAGTTCCGGCTTTAAGAGCGACAGGAGGCATCGCCATGTCCTTCACCTGGCCCCTGGACCCGCAGGACCTGTTCGTCGAGCGCTACCCGCAGATGACCCTCGGCCTGCCCGCCGCCGAGGTGGACGCGGTCCGCGCGGCCGTCACCGACATGTGGGCCGACCGGCCCGGCGGCTGGGTGTACGAGTGGTCCGCCCTCGCCGCCCGGCACGCCGGCGCCGGGCGCCACCGCCAGGCCGCCCAGGCGTACGGCTGGGCCAAGTTCCCCTCGCTCGCCGACGCTCCGAAGCGCACCGCCCTGGCCCGCCAGGTCGAGCAGTACCTGCTCGCCTCGCCCGGCTTCCCGGTCGACGTCGAGCGCCGCACGCTCACCGTCCCCCACCGCGGCGGCGAGGCCGCGGTCCCGGTCCACCTGATGGCCGCACCGGGCCTGCCCGCCGACGCCCCGGTGGTGCTGGCCAGCGGCGGGGTGGACTCCTGGAAGACCGACCTGCACGGCATGTGGGAGCAGCTCGCGCTCGCCCTGCCGGTCCGGCTGCTGCTGTTCGACCTCGCGGGCACCGGCGAGACCTCCCACCTGCCGATGACCCCGGACGGCGGCACCGAGGTGATCGAGGGCCTGATCGCCTTCGCCCGTACGCTCGGCGACGGCCGGGTCGGCCACTTCGGCATCTCGATGGGCGGCTACTACTCCGCGCGCACCGGGCTGACCGGTGCCGTGGACGCGGCGGTGGTGCTCGGCGGCCCCGTCGAGCACTCCTTCGACCCGGACCGCGGCTTCGACTTCGGCATGGACGGCATCGTGGGCAACGCCCTGGGCTTCGACGCGGCACCGGACCGGGCGGCCCTGGGCCGGGCCTTCGGCTCCTTCGGTCTGCGCCCGCTGCTGGACCGGGACGACCAGGCGCCGATGCTGGTGCTCAACGGCGCCGACGACGTCCACGTCCCGCGGCACGACACCCTGGTGTTCGCCGGCCGCCGCGACACCCGGGTCGAGCTGATCCCGGACACCGGGCACTGCGCCATTTCGAGGTTCGGCGAGGCGATGGCGCTGATCGTCCCCTGGCTGAGGACCACTCTCCTGGGATAGTCCGACGACCGCACGGTTCCCCCGTCGGGGTATCCGCGCGTGTCGGCGATCCGGCCGAGTGGATCAGTGTCCCGGGCCCGGACTCCACTCCGGGCCCATGGGCGGGTTCCACCCGGGGCCCGGCTCGGGGCTCCGGCCCGGGCCGGGCACCGCCGGCCGGTCCCGGGCCGCCGGTGCGGCCAGCGACTCCCAGACGGGATCGGGCAGCCCGGGGACGGCCCGCCCCTCGGCCTGCCAGCGCCGGGCCAGCTCGGCGTAGATGGGCGCTTCCGGGCCGGGTTCCGGCACCGGCCGTTCCGTCACCCGCGGCTCCGTCACCGGCCATTCCGTCGGCACCCGCGGCTCCGTCGTCGCGGGTGGCGACGGCTGTTCCGGCGGCCTGTCCGGAGTGCCGGGCAGGATCGTTTCCTCACTCGGCTGCCGTTCCGGCACCGGCAGCCACCCGAATCCACTCACACCCACCCAACGCGCCCCGCCCGCACCGGGACACGGTCGGGTCAACCCGGCGCTCCGCAGGTCAACCCCCCGCGGAGCGCCGCCGGGTGCGCAGGAAGTCGGCCCACCCGACTTCCTGCGCACGTCGTGCCCTCCCCATTGTCCCGGCACGGCCCGTGAGTTCTCCCCGGCGAGGCTCCCGGGTTTCCCGCCCAGGCCCCGGGTCCTTCCCGCTACCGCCGCCGCCCCGCCGCCAGCAGCTCGGGCACGCTGGCGAGCTTCACCCGGGGCCGCCCCTCGGCCTCGCCGCGCTCGCGTTCCGCGCGCTCCACCGCCCGCAGCTCCCGCAGCCCCACCGCGTCCGGCCGCCGGTGGCGCACCAGCCGCTCGAAGTCCTTGCGGCCCGCCTCCGGGACGGGCAGCGCCCGGGCGGCCGCGTCGTCCAGCAGCGCGTCCACGGTCTCCCGCGCGCAGGCCCGGTTGGCGCCGATCCCGCCGGACGGCCCGCGCTTGGCCCAGCCCACCACGTACGTCCCCGGCAGCGGCCGGCCGGTCGCCGGGTCGACGACCCGCCCGTTCCGGTGCGCGACCGTCCCGGCCCGCTCGTCGAACGGCAGCCCGGGCAGCGGTACGCCCCGGTGTCCGATCGAGCGCACCACCAGCCCGGCCCGGAGCACGTCCGTCGCCCCCGTGCCCTCGACCCGGCCGTCCGCCGTCGGGGTGGTCCGCTCGACGGTCAGGGCCTCGACCCGCCCGTCCCCGGAGAGTTCGACCGGCGCCGACAGGAACCGCAGCACGATCCGCCGCCCCGGCCCGGGCTCCGCGGACCCGTCGAACGGCACCAGCGGCAGCCCGGCCAGCAGCCCCGCTCCCGCCGCCGTGCCCGACTCCGCGCCGGACCCCGATCCCGCTTCCGCCACCGCCGCCTCGATCGCCGCCCGCACCTCCGGGTGGTCCTCGACCACCACCTCTACGCCCGGCAGCTGCCGCAGGGCCAGGAACTCCGCCCTGGTCCACGCCGCCTGTCCGGGCCCGCGCCGGGCGAGCAGCACGACCTCCCGGACCCGGCTGCGGCGCAGCGCGGCCAGGGCGTGGTCGGCGATGTCGGTGGCGGCGAGCCGGTCGGGGTCGGTGAGCAGGATGCGGGCGATGTCCACCGCGACGTTGCCGTTGCCGATCACCACCACGCGCTGGGCCGACAGCTCCACCGCGTCGGCGGGCACGGTCGGTTCGGCGTTGTACCAGCGGACGAAGGCGGTCGCGGGCAGGCTGCCCGGCAGGTCCTCGCCGGGGACGCCGAGCCGTCGGTCGGCGGCCGCGCCGACCGCGTACACCACCGCGTGGTGGTGCGCGGCGAGCTCCTGGTGGGTGAGGTCCGTGCCGATCTCCACGTTGAGGTGCATCCGCAGCCGGGGGTCGCGGAAGACGCTCGCGAAGCTCTCCGCGATCCGCTTGGTGGACTGGTGGTCGGGCGCGACGCCGTGCCGCAGCAGGCCGCCGGTGACCGGCAGCCGGTCGATCATGGTGATCTCGGCGCTGGTGCCGCGCAGCAGTTCCTGCGCGGTGTACCCGGCGGAGGGGCCGGTGCCGACGACCGCGATCCGCAGCGCGCCGAGCTCGTCCGGCAGGCTGCGCGGGAAGCTGGGCGCGCCCCAGGCGTGGTCGCTGGGGTGGTCGCGGAACCAGTCGCGGTTGAGGTCGCCGAACACGGTGTCGGGCCCGCGCAGCCGGTCGACCGGGTACACCGCGTCCACCGGGCAGGCGTCCGCGCAGGCGCCGCAGTCGATGCAGGCCCGCGGGTCGATGTACAGCATGTCGGTGGTGCCGAACTCCGGCTCGTCCGGGGTCGGGTGGATGCAGTTGACCGGGCAGACGGACACGCACGAGGCGTCGTTGCAGCAGGTCCGGGTGATCGCGTAGGCCATGGCCGGGTGGGGTCCTCGCTGCGCGTGGGGGATGGGGTGGCTTGGTGGCGACGGTCCGTCAGAGCATGTGCACCCGGCGGTAGACGGCCGCCGAGCGGCTGGTGAGCAGTCCGGTCTCGGCGAGGAAGGCCATCAGGTGCCGGGAGCTGGTGCGCATCATCGCCTTGCGGTGCTCGCTGGCCCGCACCTCGGCGAGCGCCCGCTGCACGTCGAGCCCGGCGGCCTTGTAGACGCCCGGGTGCACCATGCTGGTGACGATGACGTACGCGCCCACGGCGATGCCGGTGGCGGAGGCGCGCCGGCGGGCGGGGCTCGCGTGGCGCATCCGCTCGCGGATCTCCTGCCGGGCGAACTTCATGTGCCGGGACTCCTCGACCACGTGGATCCGGGAGGTGCCGCGGACGATCTCCAGGACGTTCTCGCCGCGCATCCAGTCGCGCTGCATGACGTCGAGCACCTCTTCGGCCACCAGGATGCCGCCGTAGGCGAGTTCGCCCTTGGCGAGCGCCTTGAAGGCGCGGCCGGCCTGGGCGATCAGCTTGTGCGGGCGGTAGGCGGGGACGCCCATCTTGGCGCAGGCCCGGGCGAACATGATCGAGTGGCGGCACTCGTCGGCGATCTCGGTGAGCGCGAACTGGAACGCGGCGTCGGCGGGGTTCCTGAGGTACTGGTCGCGCAGCACCATCTGCTGGAGGATCATCTCGAACCAGATGCCGGTGTTCATGATCGAGCAGACCTCGTGCCGGGTGAGCACGACCCGCTGGCGCTCGGTCATCTCGTCCCACAGCCGGGTGCCGTAGAGGGTGCTCCACTCCGGGTTGAGGCCGTAGTGGTCCTCCGGGAGGGGGGCGTCCCAGTCGATCTCGGTCGAGGGGTCGTAGGAGAGGGTGGCGGCCGACTCCAGCAGCCGCTTCGAGACGTCGTCGTCGGCCTCGGTGTGGCCGTGCCCCGTCTGCCGGGTGAGCGCCATGGCTGCCTCCAGGTGCCTGTCTCCGCGGGCTCCCGCTCACCCGCTTATTAGACGGACAGTACAATAAGAGCCGGTCGCCGAGAACCCCCTGTGCGGCAACGACCCGGCGCACGGCCGTATGGTTCGCACCCCCTGCCCGACCGTGTCCGCCCCGGGTGCGTCCCGCCGCGCGCCGAAGGGCGGAACCCGCCCACGGGGTCCCGCCCTTCGCCGTACCCTCCGCTGCGCCGGCCGCGCCGCTGCGCCGGCCGCGCCGCTGCGCCGTACGCGCTACGCCTCGCCGATCGCCTGCCGCAGCGCCTCCGCCGCCTCGGCCGTCGCCTCCCGGAAGCGGCCCCCGATGCCGAGGTAGTTGGCGTACCCGTGGATGAGGTCCGGCTGCCGGCTCAGCCTCACCGCGACCCCGGCCTCCCGCAGCGCCCGCGCGTACGCCTCGCCCTCGTCGCGCAGCGGGTCGAAGCCCGCGGTGCCGATGTACGCGGGCGGCAGGCCGGTCAGATCCTCGGCGAGCAGCGGCGACAGCCGCGGGTCGGTGCGGTCGGCGGGCGCGGGCGCGTAGCGGTCGGCGAACCAGTCCATGTCCGCGTCGGTCAGGAAGAACCCGTCGGCGAACAGCCCGCGCGAGGGGTGCCGGACCGAGGCGTCGGTCGCCGGGTAGAGCAGCAGCTGGAACACCGGGGCGGGCCCGCCCCGCCGGACGGCCTGCTGGGCGACGACGGCCGCCAGGTTGCCGCCCGCGCTGTCCCCGCCGACCGCGATCCGCTCCGGGTCCGCGCCCAGGTCTGCCGCCTCGGCGTGGGCGTGGTCGAGGGCGGCCAGCGCGTCCTCGGCCGCCGCCGGGAACACGTGCTCGGGCGCCAGCCGGTACTCCACCGACAGCACCCGCACCCGCGCCCGCCGGGCGAGGAAGCGGGCGACGTGGTCGTGGCTGGCCCGGCTGCCGACCACCCAGCCCCCGCCGTGCAGGAAGACCAGCAGGCCGGAGCCCGTCGCCAGCCCGTCCGGGGTGTACAGCGTGGCGGCCAGCTCGCCGTGCTCCCGCGGGATGCCGACGCTCCGTACGGCCACCGCACGGTCCTGCGGCCCGCCCACCAGGTGCCGCGCGTGCTCCATCGCGGCCCGCGACGACCCGACCCCGCCCGGCATCACCAGGGCCGCCTTGGACAGCCGTTGGAGCTTGAGCATCAGCTGCGCGTCCAGCGCGAGCGTCTGCCCGTCGCGGACCACCGGCTTGCCCGCGATGGCCCGCCGCAGGCCCTCCGGCAGGGCGTACGCGGCGCGGACGACGGCGGCCTGGATCCGGACGGGCGGTGGGATCGTCATCTCTTCTGCCTCCTGAGGGCAGCCCCGGAACGGTGTCGGGGCGGTGTCGGGGCGGTGTCGGGGCGGTTCTGCCGGAACCGGGAGCCCATGATGGGCCCCTCCCACCGGACGTGGAAGCCTCCTGGACACCGCCTGAACCCGCCCTCGACCCCGCCGCGCGCCGTCGGCCCGCCCGCTCAGGCGCCGCGCCGGTCCTGCGCGTCGAAGGACGCCAGCGTGCGCGCGCCCGGTTCGAGCGCCCGGCGCAGTGCGGCCAGCACGTCCGCCTCCAACCCGCCGACGGCCTCGGCGAGTTCCTCCGCCACGTCCGCCGCGATCTCCTCGGCCACGGCGTCCGCGGCCGTACGGGGCCCCAGTTTGCCGACGGCGGCCGCGGCCCGGGCGGGGGTGAGCAGGGCGGAGGCCTGGACGAGGAGCCAGGCCGGGACGCCGGCCGCACCCCGGGGCGGGGGGAGGTACGGGCGGGCGCCGTCGTAGCGGTCGTCCTCGGCGAAGGCCTGCTGCTTCACCTTCACCAGCGGACGGGCCGGGCCGGACTCGTGCCACTCGCCGGCGGGTTTGAGGACGTACCCCTCGGCGAGGTTGTCCGGCAGTTCGGGCAGGCCGAACAGCGCGGGCACCCGGGTGGGGTAGCGCACCGGCAGGTCGTGCAGGGCGGCCAGGGGGCCGTGCCCGAGCAGGGGCACGCAGGTGAGCCCGGCGGCCCGCGCGGCCGTGCGCAGGGTGCGGTCGGCGATCCACCGACGGCCCTCGGGCGTCTCGACGGTGGCGTCGAACGGCAGCCAGCGCAGGCCGGGGGCGTACCAGACGCCGGTCTGGACCGGGTCGACCCCGGGGGCGGCGGGCACCCCGGGGTGCGGGTAGCGGCCGCCGGCCAGTTCCCCGTAGATCGTCACCGCGGCGGCGCCGTCTCCGCGCACCGCGGCACCGTCCCGGGTCCCGCGCACCGCGGCGGCGAACCGGGCCGCCGCGACGGACAGTTCGGGCCAGATCCGGCTGACGCCGAAGAAGGCGTCCAGGCCCTCGTCGTCCAGCAGTTCACGCCGCTTCGCGGCCCGCACCGAGCCGCCCTCGCAGACCACCGCGAAGTGCGCCCCGTGCACCTTCTCGGCCGCGGTCCACTCCCGGCTGCCGGGCCCGCCGGAGCGGCCGCGCGCGGGGATCTTGGGGTAGGGCCGCAGCTCGGGCCCGTCTGACTCCGTCTCGAAAACCGTCTCGGACACGAACGGCATCCTCGCCGCCGGGCCCGCCGCCCGGCAACCGGGATTCCGGCGGGCGACCGGCGGCGCCGGGGCGCCGCGCGGCCGGCGGGGGTCAGATCCCCCAGGCCGCCCGCAGCTCCGCGAAGGCCTCGTGGAACCCCGGGAAGGTCTTCCGCACGCAGCCCGGGTCGTCGAAGGTGATGCCGGGCGTGCGCAGCGAGGTGACGGCGAAGGACATCACGATCCGGTGGTCGGAGTGGGTGGTGATCTCGGCCGGGCGCGGGGTGCCGGGCCGGATCTCGATCCAGTCGTCCCCGGTGGCCACGGTGATGCCCATCGCGCGCAGGTTGTCGGCGCAGGCCTCCAGCCGGTCGCACTCCTTGACCCGGGTGTTGTGGACGTCCTCGATCCGCACCGGGCCGGTGGCGAACGGGGCGATGGCCGCGAGTGTGGGCATGGTGTCGGAGATGTCCCGCATGTTGACGGTGATCCCGCCGAGCCGGCCGTCGCCGGCCACGGTCGTGCGGTCGCCGTCGATGTCCACCCGGGCGCCCATCCGCCGCAGCACGTCCACGAACCGCAGGTCGCCCTGGAGCGCGTCCCGGCCGAGGCCCGGGACGGTGACCTCGCGGCCGGCCAGGGCGGCGGCGGCGAAGAAGTAGCTGGCGGTGGAGGCGTCCGGTTCGATCGGGTGGTCGGCGGCCCGGTAGCCGCCGGCGGGCACCTCGAACACCTCGCCGGCGGGGGTCCGTTCCCGCTTCACCTCGACCCCGAAGTCGCGCATCATCGCCAGGGTGATGCCGATGTACGGGGCGGAGACCAGCCGGGTGACGGTGATTCGCAGGCCGTCCCGGGTGAGCGGGCCGAGCAGCAGCAGCGCGGTCAGGTACTGCGAGGACTGCCCGGCGTCCAGGGCGAGTTCACCGCCGCGGACGCCGTCGGCGACGACCGTCAGCGGGTGGTGCCCCTCGGCCTCCTCGTGCCGCAGGTCCACGCCCAGCTCGCGCAGCGCCCGGGTGAGCGGGGCGACCGGGCGGCGGCGCATCTGGGCGGAGGCGTCGAAGCGGTAGGTGCCGCGGCCGGCGGCGGCGAGGGTGGGCAGGAAGCGCGCGGTGGTGGCGCCGTCCCGGCAGTACACCTCGGCGTCCGGCACGGCGGGCCCGGACGGGCGGCCCTCCACCCGCCAGGTGTCGGCCGTCCGTTCGATCCGGTACCCGAGGGTGTCCAGGCCCTGCACGAAGCCCTCGGTGTCGTCCGAGGACAGCGGGCGGCGCAGGGTGGTCACGCCCTCGGCGGCGGCGGCCAGGAACAGGGCCCGGGCGGTGATGGACTTGGATCCCGGGATCTCCACAGCGGTCACGGCAGGCTCTCCCAACACGAGTGTCCGACAGGCGTCTCCGGTGACGTCGGGCCCGATCCTGCCGCACCCGGCCGCCGCGTTCGCCGGCCTTCCACGGACTGGACGGTGACGCGGGCGACAACAGCGGGCGAAGGATCGGCGGGCGACGGATCAGCAGCGCGCCCAGAGCCCGGCCAGGTGCGCGTGCAGGACCTCCTCCGCCTCCCCCACCGTCCGGTGCCCGACCAGCACGTGCGTGGTGAGCCCGTCGGCGAGGGCGAGCAGCGCGCGGGCCTCGGTCCGTGCGACGACGGCCCCGCCCGCGGCCGCCCCGCCGATCACCGATCCGCCGACGGCCGCCCCGCCGGCGGCTTCCGTGACCAGCCGCACCATCAGGTCCTCCAGTGCCGCGTAGCTGCCGCGCAGGGTCGCCGCCAGTGCCGGGTTGACGGCGGCCCCGGCGACGAAGGCGAGCCAGATCCTGGCCTCGGCCCGGTGCTCCTCGCGCAGCAGCGCCACCTCGCCCGCCACCAGTCCGAGTTCGCTGGCCGCCGACTGCGCCGGGCCGGCCGCGAGCCGGCTCCGCACCCGCTCGGAGACCCGCGCGCCGATGTGCGTGAGCGCGAACAGGAGCATCTCCTCCTTGGTGTGGAAGCAGCGCTGGACGGCTCCCATCGAGACCTCCGCCCGGGTGGCGACGTCCCGCAGCGTGACGCCCTCCAGCCCGTGCTCGTCCACCAGCAGGCAGACCGCCTCGGCGATCCGCCGGCGCCGGCCCTCGTGGTCCACCTGTTTGGGCATCCCCGGTCTCCCTCCGCGTTCCTTCGGTCCTCGTTGGCCCTCGTCGGTCCTCGTTTTTATTCGATGCAAGCGTATCGGCTCCCGGGCTATGGTGATTCCGTTCCGATGCGGTCGCATCGGAACCAGGCCGAGGAGAGCCGAGGAGAACTCCCATGCCCCTGTGGAGCAAGCCCGCCACCGAACTCGCCGCCGCCGTGCGCACGGGCGAGGTGTCGGCACTGGACGTGGTGGACGACCACCTGGCCCGGATCGCGGAGGTCAACCCGTACCTGAACGCCGTCACCCAGCTGCTCGCCGACCGGGCCCGCGCGGCCGCCCGGGAGACCGACCGCCGCCGGGCCGCGGGCGAGGAACTGGGTCCGCTCGCGGGCGTGCCGTTCACCGTGAAGGAGTGCACCCCGATCGCCGGCGTGCCGACCACCTTCGGCAGCCCGCGCTTCCGCGACCACGTCGCCGCCGCCGACGCCGTCCCGGTGGCCCGGCTGCGCGCGGCCGGGGCGATCCCGATCGGCCACAGCAACCTGCCGACCCTGATCCTCGCCGGGATGCACACCCGCAGCGAGCTGTACGGCGACACCCGCAACCCGTGGGACGCGCGCCGCACCCCCGGCGGCAGCAGCGGCGGGGACGGCGTGGCGGTCGCCGCCGGCATGGCCCCGCTCGGGCTCGGCAACGACTCCGGCGGCTCCGTCCGCGTCCCCGCCTCCTTCTGCGGGGTCGCCGCCCTCAATCCGACCACCGGCCGGTTCCCCGCCGACCAGCGCCTGATCGGCCCGGACGACCCCGGCCCGGCCTCCCAGGTCCTGGTCGCCGACGGCCCGTTGGCCCGTACGGTCGCCGACCTGCGGCTCGCCTACGAGACGCTGGCGGGCACCGACCCGCGCGACCCGCGCGCCGTGCCCGTCCCGCTGTACGGGGAACCGCTCGCCGCCCCGATCAAGGTCGCCGTCGTCGCCGATCCGGGCGGTCACGGCAGCCACGGCGGCCACGGGGTGCACCCCACCGTCCGCCGCGCCGTCGAGACCGCCGCCGACGCGCTGCGCGACGCCGGGTACGACGTCCGGGAGGTCCCCGACGTCCCGCGGATGGAGGAGGCGCTCGACGCCTACCACCGCCTCGCCGTCACCGAGTTCGCGCCGAGCTGGCCCGTCGTGCGGCAGTTGCTCGGCGAGGGCGGCGACCGCTACATCGAGCTGATGATGCGCGGCGCCCGGCCCGTGGACGCCCCCGGCCTGATCCGGTTGATGAGCGTCTGGATGAGCATCCGGCGCTCCTGGACGGAGTTCCTGCACGAGTACCCGCTACTGCTGGGCCCGGTGTTCACCGAGCCGCCGGTCGAGCCCGGACTGGAGTCCCGGGACCAGGCGGGCCGCGACCGGGTCGACTCGGCCATGCGGCTGTGCTCGGTGACCAGCTTCGTCGGCGTACCGGCCGTCGCCGTCCCCACCGGCCTCGCCGCGGACGGCCTGCCCACCGGCGTCCAGCTCGTCGGCCGTGCCTTCCGGGAGGACCTGTGCCTGGCCGCCGCCCAGGCCGTCGAGGACCGCCTCGGCACCCTCACCCCGATCGACCCCGTGCGGTAGCGGCCCTCGGGGCCGTCGCGGCTCCGGGGCCGTGGCGGCTCCGGGGTGGAGCGGCTCCGGGGCCGTGGCAGCTCCGGGGTGGAGCGGCTCCGGGGCCGTGGCAGCTCCGGGGTGGAGCGGCTCCGGGGCCGTGGCAGCTCCGGGGTGGAGCGGCTCCGGGGCCGCGCCCCCGCCCGCCCCGCCGGCTACGCCCCCGGCAGCCCCGGCACCACCAACCCGCTCTCGTACGCGATCACCACCGCGTGGGTCCGGTTCTGCGCGCCGAGCTTGCCCAGCACGTTCCCCACGTGCGTCTTGACGGTCTCCTGGCTGACGGCGAGCGCCTGCGCGATCTCCGGGTTGGACAGTCCGGTCGCCATCAGCCGCAGCACGCCCTCCTCCCGCCCGGTCAGCGCCGCCCGGGGCAGCGCCTCGGCCGAGTCCAGCGGCCGGGCCGCGACCATCCGGCTCAGCGCGGCGGGGAACAGCACCGCCTCCCCCGCCGCCGCCACCCGCACCGCCTCGGCGATCTGCGGGACGGGCCGCCGCTTCAGCACGAAGCCGCTGGCGCCGGCGCTCAGCGCGGCGGTGACGTAGGCGTCGTTCTCGAAGGTGGTGATCACCACGACCTTGGGCGGGTCGGCGTGCTCCCGCAGCAGTTCGCGGGTGGCGTCGATGCCGTTGCGGCGCGGCATCCGCACGTCCATCAGCACCACGTCCGGCCGCAGCAGCCGGGCCTGCTCGACCGCCTCGATGCCGTCGGCGGCCTTCCCGACCACCGTGATGCCGGGCTGGGCGCCGAGCAGGGTGCCCAGGCCGCTGCGGGTGAGGGGGTCGTCGTCGGCGATCAGGACGGTGACGTCGGACGGCGCGCCCGCGTCGGGGCCGGCGCCGCTCACGCCGACCACCGCATCGGCAGCCGGACCGCCAGCCGCCACTGCCCGTCGCCGTCCGGGCCGGCCTCGAACTCGCCGTGCAGCAGCCGCACCCGCTCGGCCAGCCCGGGCAGGCCGTGCCCGGAGGTCGGGAAGCCGCTCGCGCCCGGTCCTTCGGCCGCGCCCGCCGTCCCGTTGACCACGGTCAGTTCCAGTTCCTCCGGTCCCGCCGTCACCCGCAGCTCGATCGGACCGCCGGTGCCGTGCCGCAGCGCGTTGGTCAGCCCTTCCTGGACGATCCGGTAGGCGGCCCGGGAGAGGGTGCCCTGCACCTGCGCGAGGTCCCCCGTGGTCCGCGGCGCCACGACGGCGCCCGCGTGCCGCAGCCGGTCGATCAGCTCGGGCAGGTCGGCGAGGGTGCGGGTCGGGGCGGTGCCGGTCTGCTCCTCGCGCAGTGCGCCGAGCACGTAGTCGAGGTCCTCCAGCGCGGCCCGGGTCGATTCCTCGATGCTGCGCATGGCGGCCCGCGCCGCCGCCGGGTCGTCGGCGAGCACCTCCCCCGCGACGGCCGCCTGGATGGTGGCGGCGGTCAGGGTGTGCCCGATGGAGTCGTGCAACTCGTGGGCCAGCCGGTTGCGTTCGGCCAGCAGCCGCTCCCGCTCGGCGGCCAGGGCGAGCCGCTCGGCGGGCGAGGGTCCGAGCAGTCGCGGTGCCAGCCACCGCAGCGCCCCCGACGCCCCGGCGAGCAGCACCGCCGCGAGGACCAGGCTGAGCGCCCCGATGACCCACGACCAGACGCCGGTCACGTCCGCGCCCCAGCCGAAGAGGCTGACCCGGGCCGAGCCCTCCACCCATCGTCCCGGCAGCGTCATCCCCATCACGAGGAGCGTGCTGCCGCCGATCAGCACCGTCCACCCGAGCGCCACGTGCGCCACCACGAACGCCGGCGTCCGCCAGCGCTCCGCCGCGGCCCCCTTCACCGGGGCGGGCACCGCGACGCCCAGCAGTCGCCGCGCGCCCGCCGCCAGCACCCGGCGCACCGCTCGGGGCAGCCCGGCCACCGCGAGCAGCAGCACCCACAGCGGCAGCGCCAGCCAGACCGTGTCCGGCCGCCCGGACACCCCGAGCGTCATCCCGAGCGCCACCATCGCCACCGGCAGCCCGGCCAGCGCTCCGAGTACCGCGAACAGCACCCCCGTGTACGTCGACCTGCGCAGCAGCAACCGCATTCCCTTGATCATGTTCGCCAGTATCACCGGCCTCCTCGCCCCCGCCCTCCCCCGATCGAGGGAGGAGCTCCGGCGGCCTCCCCCGGCGACCCGTCGGGGGCACATCGGCGGTCGCCGGTGGGGGTCGACGGGGGGTCTGCGAGGGGTCGGCGGGGGGGCGGCGGGGGTCGCCGCGAACTCGGCCGGATCGCGACCACCCGTTCGCGTGAATACGGGTCGAAGCCGCCGCCAGGCCGCCGGAGTTCCAGACCATCGCATGAATGACGATCAATCAAAAGCTCTTCCGACAAGGCCTTGTGGCGACCGCTTCCACCGTCGCGGCGCTGGCCGCGACGGCCGCCCAGGCCGCACCCGTCCAGCGGGACGACGGCCCGCACCGCTACAAGGTGTCCATCCGGAGCGCCGGGGCCTGGGCGCTGCCCGCCGGCCTGACCTCCTTCACGGTGTACGCCCGGGGGCCCGGCGGCGGCCCGTCCGGTCGGGACGGCCGCCCGGGCACCCGCCGCCAGGGCACCCGTCACAGTCGTCCGACATCGCACGAGACCGCCCCAAACCGTTCGGAACCGCTCCGCCGCCACCCCGCGGACGCGCCCAAAAGGGGTGTGATTCCGGCCGATTCGGCGATCGCCCTGCCAACGAACCGACCGTGGATGAGACTTGGCCGTCGGACCGGGAACCCGACCGACCCGAATCCGACGGAGCATCAACTCTCTTGATCCACTTGATCGTTGACACGACAGGAGTTTCCGGATGGCTGGTTCCCCCACCCTTCGCAGAGCCGCCCCGGCCGCCGCCGCGGCGGCCGTCGCCCTGCTGCTCGGCCCGGTGCCCACGGCCACGGCGGCAGACCCGGGCGCACCACTGCCGACCCCGCACCTGCTGCCACTGCCCGCGAACGCCGCCCCACTCAGCTCGGTGTACGACCTGAACAACGCGGGCGACATCCTCGGCGAGACCTACCTGAACATCCCCAACCGGTTCGCCCCGCGCGCGCTCCGCTGGAACGCCCACCGGTCCGGCGTCACCACCCTGGAACCGCTGCCCGGCGAGGTCGCCACCCGCCCGGGCTCCCTGAACGCTGCGGGCGTCGCGGTCGGGGTCTCCTTCGCCACGCTGACCGACAACCACCCGGTCCGCTGGGCGGCGGACGGCACCCCGACCGCGCTGGAGCTGCCGGCCGGAGCCCGCGGCGGCAGCGCGTCCAGGATCAACAACGCCGGTGTGGTGATCGGCGGCTGGTACGACTCCGGCTACCGGTCCAAGCCCTTGAAGTGGCAGGCCGACGGCACCCGGGTCGACCTGCCGCTGCTGCCCGGCGACGGCACCGGCTCGGCCTCGTTCATCAACGACGCGGGCTTCGTCATCGGCTGGTCCTCGGGGTCCGTCGGCGGCGAGTCCCGGACCCGGACGGTGGTCTGGAGCCCGTCGGGCGACGTGACGGCGCTTCCGCTCCCCCCGGGGATCGACGCGGCCGGGGTCGTCCGGATCACCAACGACGGCGTGATCCTCGGCCAAGGACGGCGCGCGGGGGGCACCGAGTTCGACCGGGTGGTGGCCTGGGACGCGAACGGCACCGCCCGGGACGTGGCCTACGGCCGGCTGAGCTCCGTCAACAACGCGAACACCATCGCCGGAACGACGTTCGGTGCCGACCGCTCCGAGCATGCCGCGCGCTGGACCCTGGACGGCACGCTGACGCTGCTCGACGCCCCGGCGGGCCGGCAGGCCTGGGCGAGCACGATCAACGCCGCGGGCACGACCGTCGGTTTCGCGGAGGGTCCGACCCCGTACCGCCGCACGCCGGTGCTGTGGCGGCCCGACGGCACGGCCGTGCCGCTCCCGCCGTCCTCGCTCGGCCCCTACGCCCGGGCCCTCCTCGTCAACGAATCCGGGGTGATCGCCGGGGATGCCACCTGGTACGACGCGCCGAACGCGCAGGACCTCCCGCGCGCGATGATCTGGAAGCCCTGATGGCCGCGGCCCGCCTCCACCTCGACCTCGACCTCGACAGGACGGACGCGACGGACGGGACGGGAGTCCGCCGGACGACCGGCTCGCGTCCCCCGCGCCCCGCGGCCCTCGTCGCCGCAGCGACCCTCGTCGCCACCGCCGCGTCCGCCGCCCTGCTGCTCGGCCCGGTGCCCACGGCCACGGCGGCCGCTCCGGCCGCACCGCTGCCGACCCCGCGGTTCCTTCCCGAACCGCCGGGCACCGCCTACAGCCTGGCGCGGGGCCTGAGCCGCGACGGCGCCGTCGTCGGCGAGTACTACGCGGACGTCTCCGGGCAGTTCACCCCGCGCGCCGTGCGCTGGCATCCCGACCATCTCGGCTACACCGTCCTGGCGCCGCTGACCGGCGACCTGTCCAGCCGCCCGGTGGGGCTCAACGGCACGGGCACCGTGGTCGGGCTCTCCTACCGGACGATGTCCGACAACCACCCGGTCCGCTGGGCCCCGGACGGGACCGCCACGGCGCTGGCGCTGCCGGCCGGTGTCCGCGGCGGCAGCGCGTCCTCGGTCAACGACGCCGGCGTGGTGGCCGGCGGCTCGTACGACGACACGTACCGGTCCAAGCCCCTGAAGTGGCGGGCCGACGGCACCAGGGTGGATCTGCCGCTGCTGCCCGGCGACACCGCGGGCTCGACCGCCGCCGTCACCAACGCGGGCGTCGTCGCCGGCACCTCCGAGCGGAGCCTCGGCGACGGCCGCTCCCAGGAGACCCCGGTGCTCTGGAGCCCGGCGGGCGCCGTGTCCGCGCTCCCGCTTCCGCCGGGCCTCGACGGGGCCCGGGTGGACGGGATGACCGACGACGGCGTGGTGCTCGGTCACGGGCGGCGCACCGGAGGCACGGAGTTCGACCGGGTGCTGGTGTGGACTCCCGGCGGCGCCGTCCGCGACGCCGGCTACGGTCGGACGAGGGCCGTCAACAGCGCGGGCACCGTGGTCGGGGCGACGTTCGACAGCCACCGCTCCGCCTTCGCCGCCCGCTGGAACCCGGACGGTACGCAGACCCTGCTCGACGGCCCGGCGGGCCGGCAGAGCGAGGCGATGGCGGTCAACGGCGCGGGAACCGCCGTCGGCGAGGCGCAGGGCCCGGACTGGAACCGCACCACGGCCCTGCTGTGGAGGCCCGACGGGACGGCCGTGCCGCTCCCGCCGTCCCCGCTCAGCCCGTACGCCCAGGCGCTGTTCGTCAACGACGCCGGGGTGGTCGCCGGGAACGCCGTCGAGCTCGACGCGGCCGGCGAGCCGGTCGCGGCCCACGTGATCGTCTGGAAGTCCTGACGGTTCGACGGCGGACGGCCGGCCGGTCCGAGGACCGGCCGGCCGTCCGCCGTCGGCGGGCCTGCGCCTGCTCCGCCCGAACGATCCCTCAATACGATCACCCGATCGGCCATTTCCGCAGGTCGCAGCGGTGTGTCTGACGGTCCGTGAGGTCTGTTCGGATTGCGGCGCCGATTGCGGGGACTGGCAGGGCATGGCTGTCTGGTTCTGGCAGGGCCGACCGGCGCTGCCAACTGTTACCCCGTACTCCCTGGAGGAGACCATCATGCGTGCCCTCAAGCGTGTCCTGGCCGTCAGCGCCCTCACCGTCCCGCTCGTGATCGGCGCCGCCGGCCTGGCCTCGGCCCACGGCAGCATCGACGCGAACTACGGCAAGGGCTTCTTCACCGCCAACGAGAACGGCGCCGGCCTCGCGGCCGTCGAGTCCCACGTCGGCCCCGACGGCGTCGAGCACGCCGACTTCTGGATCTGGGCCGACGACAACGGCGTCACCGGTTCGTTCACCGGCTCCGGCGCCACCACCCACGAAGGCTGACGAACCCTGCACCATCGGACGTACGGGGGCGGCCCCGGGACAGGGCCGCCGCTGATCCGGATCCTGGAATGACGAAACGGCCGGTCGACCGCGAGGTCGACCGGCCGTTCCCATGGGCCCACCCGGAGAGCACCTGCTCCGCCCGGACGATCCCTCAATACGATCACCCGATCGGCCATTTCCGCAGGTCGGCACGGCGATCCTGACATACCGTCAACTCCGTTCGGACGGCGGCGCCGATTGCGGGGGCCGGCGGCACATGGCTGTCTGGTTGCGGCCGGGCCGGCCGGCGCTGCCAACTGTTACCCCGTACTCCCTGGAGGAGACCGTCATGCGTGCCCTCAAGCGTGTCCTGGCCGTCAGCGCCCTCACCGTCCCGCTCGTGATCGGCGCCGCCGGCCTGGCCTCGGCCCAGGAGGGCCTGGACGCGACCTGGGGCAGCGGCCAGTTCATCGTCAACCAGCACGGTGCCGGCGTCGCGGACGCGAACTCCGTGGTCAACTCCGACGGAGTCCAGCACACCGACTTCTGGATCTGGGCCGACGACAGCGGCGTCTCCGGCGCGTTCACCGGCTCCGGCGCCACCTGGCAGCAGGGCTGACGAACCCCGCACCACCGCAGGTGCGGGCTCCGGGGCGGGCCTGATCCGGTCCCTGGAATGACGAAACGGCCGGTCGACCGCGAGGTCGACCGGCCGTTCTTTGTGGGGGACACCGACGAGGCAGGGGGCGCACCAGCGATGGCGACCCCCGGTCGAACCCGCCGTCGCCCGGCTCGTCAGCCACGGGAACCTGACTCCACTGGCAGGAGGCCCGGACCGCGCGTCGCGGTCCGGGCCCTGCCCCGCGCCCCTGCGGCGGCGGTGCGTCAGCTCTGTGCGGCGTCGTCGCCCGCCTGCGCGGCGCCTTCGGCCGTGCCCGTCTTGTCGCGCATCCTTCGCACCAGCTCCGCCTTCTGGTCGGCCGCACCCTGGCGGTCGAGGTTGCGGTGCGGACCGTTGTTCTGCCGTTCGGCGCGAGACAGCCTCTTGCGCTGGCCGCCACCCATGCCCACGGGGTTGTTGATGTTCTTGCTCACGGTCAGGGTCTCCGGTCAATGATGTGAAGTGATCTACGGATTCATCGATAGGGGACGGTCGGCGACGTCGAAGGACGTCGACAGGAGCCCGTCACGCTCTCACTCGTAAATCGGTGTCTGGAAGAACACGACAAGAACGTTACCCGGGTCCGTCGACCCCACATACCAACCTTTTCGCTCCCCCGGCGTCGGCCGGGCCTTCGCCGCCCGCCCGGAGCCGGCTGCTTCCTGCCGGAAACCCGTCGGCGGCCTGACGGCACACCTCGGCCACAGGACCGACCGCCCGGCTCCGTCACCGCCAGAGCACCGGGCGCCCATCCCGCCCCACCCTGAGAGCCACATCCGACCGGCCACAACGCCACCGACCCGACACGGTCGAGGGACGGCCTCGACGCATGCCCGGACGACAAAACGGCCGGTCGATCCGAAGATCGACCGGCCGTTCGCTGTGCGCGAGGGGGGAGTTGAACCCCCACGCCCTTTCGGGCACTGGAACCTGAATCCAGCGCGTCTGCCTATTCCGCCACCCGCGCATCTGGGTGATGAGGAAAACTATAGACCATCTGGTGGGGTGCCTCCGACCACCCCCGGGCGAACGGGCGGCCGCCGCCCCGCACGCGGGGGTGCGGGGCGGCGGCTCGGGGCGGGCTACGGCGTCGGGGCCCGGAGGTGGCGGGCGAGGTAGCCGGTCCAGGTGTGCTGGAAGCTCTCCGCGAGCTGCGACTCGGGGGCGAACAGGTCGAAGGCGTGGTACGCGCCGGGGTACAGGTGGAGTTCGACCGGGACGCCGTGGGCGCGCAGGCGCATGGCGTAGTCGAGGTCCTCGTCGCGGAAGCAGTCCAGTTCGCCGACCGCGATGAAGGCCGGCGGCAGCCCGCCGAGGTCCTCCGCGCGGGCGGGGGCGGCGTACGGGCAGACGTCGTCGGTGCCGGCGTGGTCGCCGAGGACCGCCTGCCAGGCGAGGCGGTTGGTGGAGCGGTCCCAGATGCCGATGTCGGTGATCTCACGACTGGACGCGGTCCGGTCGCGGTCGTCGAGCATGGGGTACATCAGCGCCTGGAACAGCGGCGCCGGGCCGCCGCGGTCGCGGACCAGCAGGGCGGTGGCCGCCGCGACCCCTCCGCCGCCGCTCTGGCCGGCGATGCCGATCCGGGTGCCGTCCAGGCCGAGCGCGGGCGCTTCGCGGACGAGCCACCGGTGGGCGGTGTAGCCGTCCTCGGCGGCGCCGGGGGCGGGGGTCTCGGGGGCGAGCCGGTAGTCGACGGCGGCGACGGCGCAGCCGAGCCGCGCGGCCAGCTGCTTGAGCCAGGGGTCGTCCTGGGCGGCGAAGCCGAGCACCTGCCCGCCGCCGTGGAACCAGAGCAGCACCGGCAGCGCGCCGGTCGCGGTGGTGGGTCGCAGCATGCGGACCGGCACGTCCGGTCCACCGTCCGGCCGGACGGCGCGGTGTTCCTCCACGGTGACCGTCGGCTCGTCGGGCGTGGCGGCGGCGACGGCCGCGGCGAAGGAGCGGAGGGTCTCGCGGGTCGCGGCGATGTCGGTGAGGTCGAAGGCGCCGCGGGGGGTCATCGGGACGGCGTCGAGGGCCCGGCGCAGTTCCGGGTCCATCAGCAGGCGGGGGGCGGGCCCGGTGGTGTCCGTTGCCATGGCCGCTCAGCCCCGAAACTCGTCGATGACGACCACACCGGTCGGCCCGTACGTCTCCAGGGACTCCAGCACCGAGCCCGCCTCGTGGAGGCCGACGGTGCGGGTGACGATCCTGCCGGGGTTGAGGCGGCCGGCCTCGATCATGGTGAGCATCGTGCCGAACCGCTGCCCCTGCATGCCGAAGGCACCGAGGATCTCCAGCTCCTTGACCATCATGACGTCGATCGGCAGCGGGACGTCGCCCCGCTCGGCGCCGGTGGTGTGCCCGAGTTGGAGGTGGCGGCCGCGCGTGCGCAGGGAGAGGACGGAGTTCCGGCAGGCCTCGGCGATCCCGACGGCGTCGACGGACACGTGGGCGCCGCCCCGGGTGAGGGTCCTGACGGCCTCGGTCGGCTCGTCCACGGCCGCGTTGACGGTGTGGACGGCGCCGAGGGCGCGCGCGGCCTCCAGCTTCTCGTCGGAGATGTCGATCGCGATGACGTTGGCGCCGGTGGCCGCGGCGATCTCCACCGTGGACAGCCCCATGCCGCCGCCGGCCCCGTACACCGCGACCCATTCGCCGCCGCGCACCCGGGCCTGGTCCACGACGCCGTGGAAGGCGGTCATGTAGCGGCAGGCGAGGGCGGCGACATCGACGAAGCCGACGGACTCGGGGACCCGGACCAGGTTGACGTCGGCGAAGCGGACCATGACGTACTCGGCGAAGGCGCCCCAGTAGGACACCCCGGGCACGAGGGAGTCCACGTGCTCGCACACGTGCTGATTGCCGCTGCGGCACATCTCGCAGGACCCCTCGCCGGGGTTCATCGGGAAGATGACGCGGTCGCCGTCCCGCCAGTCGCGGACGTCCCGGCCGACCTCCACGACGGTGCCGGCGAACTCGTGGCCGAGCACGAACGGGGGCTGGACCTGCGGCCCTCCGGTCCAGAAGTCCCCGGCCCACAGGGCCCAGTCGGTGCGGCAGATGCCGTTGGCACCGACGCGCACGATCGCGCCGTCCGGCGGGCAGACGGGGTCGGGCACCTCGCGGACGACGAGGGGCTGGTGGAGTTCTTCGATGACTGCGGCGCGCATGGACGCGACCTCCTTGGGAGATGTCCACCGGTTGAAGCGGTGGACTTGGAAGCTATGTGGAGGCGAGGAGTCGTGTCAACCGCATAGAGTGGTGGACATGAGCGATGGGGACGGCCGACGAGAAGGGCGCCAGCGCGCCAGGACCGACTTCCGGTTCGACGACGCACGACTGTGCTTCGCCTTCGCCGGCACACTGGCCGACCGCGGCAAGGACGTGCGGGTGGAACGGCTGGCCGGGCCGGAGGACCTGAGCCGGTGGGGCGTGGAGAGCGGCTGCACGGCGGTGGCGCCGAGGTGCGACGAGGTCGAGCTGGAGGGAGCGCGGCGGCTGCGCGAGGCGATCCAGCGAATCGGCGTCGCACTGGCGGAGGGGGCGCCGGCTGAGCGCGAGGACGTCGCCGTGGTCAACGGGGCGGCGGCAGAACCGACTTCGGTGCCCGTCCTGTCGGCCGACGCCGGATCCGTGCGGTGGGACGGGGACGGGGTGGCAGCGGTGCTGTCGATGGTCGCGCGGGACCTGATCGAACTCTGCGGGTCCGAGCAGCGGACACGCGTCCGCATCTGCGGAAACCCGGACTGCGGAACGCCGTTCGTGGACACGTCCCGGGCGGGCGCGAGGCGCTGGTGCTCGATGAAGACCTGCGGCGCGCTGGTGAAGAAGCGGGCCTACCGGGCGAAGGCGAAGTAGTTAAGGGCAGGAGACAGAAGAGACACGGCGGGGCGGGGCACCGGTCGGCGCCCCGCCCCGAGGGGTGTGGAGGGGTGGATCAGCCCTCGATCGGCAACTCGCCCGCCCGGACTGCCGCGATGAAGGCGCCCCACGAGGAGTCGGGGAAGACGAGTGCCGGGCCGTGCGGGTCCTTGGAGTCACGCACCGGAACGAGGCCGGGGAATCCGGGCGCCACCTCGATGCAGTCCCCGCCGTCGTCCCCGCTGTAGCTGCTCTTCCGCCAGATCAACACAGCCAACTCCTTGGGGAGTTCTATGCGGGAAGGTCGCCCGTACGGACGGCCGCAACGAAGGCTTCCCAGGCAGCGGCCGGGAAAACGAGGGCCGGGCCCTGCGGGTCCTTGGAGTCACGCACCGGAACGAGGCCGGGGAATCCGGGGGCTACCTCGATGCAGTCGCCGCCGTTGTTGCCGCTGTAGCTGCTCTTCCGCCAGGCGGTCACGGCGAGCTCGTTGCTCATCATCTTTGAAACCCTCCAGCGCATCGACGATCAGCCGACGCGAGTCGCTCTCTGACAGGCATTCGCCACGGAGCTGGTCGAACCGATGGTGATGCTTGGTCACACTGGCGGGATCCTCATTGAGATGCCCCCGATCGAGGCTCTCCGAGTAGACCAAGCGCTGCCCATCCGGCAGCTCCAGCAACACCATAGCCGTGTTGATCAGAGCCTGCCGACTTGAGAACAGCGCTACATGGATGACGATGTTCGGGAGCTGGGCCACCCGCAACAGGTGCTCCATCTGGCTTCTCATCACGCCAGGCCCTCCGATAACCGTCCGGATGGCGCTCTCATCGAGAATGACGACCAGCAGCGGCCCATTGGGCGCCAGAAATCGACTCTGTCGACTGAGTCGAGCATTGGTCAGCTCTTCGATCTCCTCCGGATTGCCAGCTGCATCGCCAGTGGCGAAGAGCGCTCGCACGTACTGCGGGCACTGCAACAGCCCGTGCACCACGCCATCCTGGTACACCCGAACCCCGACCGAGATGGCCTCCAGGTCCACGTGATCCCGGAACCAGTCCGGGTGCTCGATCGACGCATTCCAGTCGACCCGCCCGTACAGCCGCATGAGCAGGTCACCGGTGTTCAGCAGTTGCCCGAGCTCCTCGACCTCCTCGACCGAGGGCCTCCGCTGCCCGCTCTCCGTCCGCGAGATCACCGTCCGGTCGAGGTGGAGCAGCTTGCCCAGCTCCTCCTGGGTAAGGCATGCCAACTCGCGCGCATAGCGGACCTCTTCGCCGAACATGATCGCGGAGCTCGCCGTCGGTCCGCGCTTGATCTTCCGGTGTGCCATCACTGCTCCCAGCTGTGCGTCACGTGCTCAACACGTGGATCTGGGCGTCACCGTACTCCCACGGGCCGATCATTGATACCGGAACGCAATCATCTGCATGCGCAGTGTGATTGCGTGCGCTCTTGTCGCACTCCCCCCTCCGCCCCTTCCGAGGTCCCCCCATGCTCAAAACGCACCGTCGCCCCCGCATGTTCGTCGCGCGCCTCGACTCCCGTACCGAGTCCACGCCCCTGGCCCGCTACCTCCTCCGCGCGTACCTCTCCGCCCTCCCCGCCGGAGACCGCTACGCCGACACCGCCGAACTCCTCCTCGGCGAACTGTTCGCCAACGCCGTCCAGCACTCCGACGCCCCCGACGACTGCCACATCGAGGTCCGCTTCACCGTCACCGGCTCCCGTCTGCGCCTGGAAGTCCACGACGCCGGCACCGACCACCCCACCCCCCGAACCCCGACCCCCGACGACGAACACGGGCGTGGCCTGCTCCTCGTCGACGAACTCGCCGAACGCTGGGGCAGCGCCAACCGCCCCGGCGGCATCGGCAAGTACGTCTGGGCCCTCGTCGCGCCCGCCCCCGGCCCCACCATCTCGCTCGTCACCGCCTGAAAGACCGACCCCCCCCCCATGCACCTCACCACCCTCGCCGGCCACGCCCTCTCCCGCGGCCGCACCCCCGCCGACACCTACGCCCTCCTCGCCCGCCGCACCCACAAACCGCTGCCCTCCGCCCGCGCCGTCTGCCTGGCCCTGACCATCCCCCTCGCCGAGACCGTCCGCCGCCTCAACGAGTGCCACGACGCCCTCCTCGCCAACCCCCGCGCGGGCTCCGAGACCGACACCGGCGAACTCCTCGAAGCCCTCGGCGTCTTCGACGTCCCCGCCTCCCTCACCGACACCGAACTCGCCGTCGTCGACCACTTCCTCACCGCCATCGACGCCATGGGCGGCATCCGCCCCGGCCACCACCACGGCCTCACCCGCTGGTTCACCACCGGCAACCTCACCGCGGCCTACCTCTCCCTCGCCGCCGCCCGCCCCCTCCCCCGCACCGGCAACCCCGCCACCTACTGGACCACCCTCGTCACCGCCGGCGAACTCCTCACCACCACCCCCAACCCCGACACCCGCCTCAAGTACGCCCTCACCCACTGCCGCACCCAGGCGGCGAACGGCCTTTCCGGGTAGTGCAATGATCATTCGCTGAGTACTGTGTGCCGTCGAACAGTTGGGCAGCTGTTCGACGGCTGCCCCCGTGCGACGCGCATGTCGCCGCCGCACGGAGGTCAGAAAGTGAGCAGACAGATGCAACCGACGTTCGTCCTGGTCCACGGAGCCTTCGCGAACTCCTTCTCCTTCGCGCCGCTTCAAGCCGAACTCGGCCTCCTCGGGCACCGGTCCGTCGCCGTCGACCTCCCGGGGCACGGATTCGCCGCGACGTACCCGGCCGCCTACCAGGCGCCGCAGGACCTCGAAGGGCTCGCCACCGTGCCCGGCGCCATCAAGGGCGTCACCCTCGCCGACAACGTCGCGCACCTGATCGGGATCCTGGAGCGGGCCAAGCGCAACGGGCCCGTCGTCCTGGTCTCCCACAGCCGCGGCGGCCTGACGGCCACCGTCGCGGCCAACCGGCGGCCCGACCTGATCGACCGCATCGTCTACGTCTCCTCCTGGGCCCCCGTCGACCTCCCGGTGGGCGCCTACTACGCCGAGCCCGAGATGGCCACGGCCGACGCCGCGGGGATGGCGGCGGCGCTCGTCGGCAACCCCGCCGAACTCGGGCTGCTGCGCTGCAACTTCCGCACCGCCGACCCCGGCATCCTCGCGGGCTTCAAGGCGGCCTTCCTCGCCGACGGCACGGACGACCAGCTCATGGTCTTCCTCAACAGCTTCCAGCCCGACGAGAACCTCGACACCGGCACCCCCGACGACCGGGCGCAGGCCGACACCTGGGGGCGCATCCCCAGGACCTACGTCCGGCTGAGCGAGGACGCCGGCATCCCGCTCGCCATGCAGGACCGGATGATCCGCGAGGGCGACGCGCTCACCCCGGACAATCCCTACGACGTCCGTACGCTCCCCGGCAGCCACCTGAAGTGGCTGGTCGACCCGGCACCGGCCGCCCGGGTCCTGGGCGATCTCGCCGCGCTCCTGCCCACCGAAGCCTGACCGTTCCGTGACGGCTCCCGCGCGGTGGTAGCCACGCCCCCCGGCCTGGCCACCACCGCCCCCGCCCCCGCCCGTAGCCCCGCACAGGAAGTCGGCCCCGCCGACTTCCTGTGCGCCGAAGGACCCGGCTCAGGGCTACGTCCTGACCGGTCACACCGCGGCCCACCTCGCCCGCAGCCGGCGCGCGCCACCGAACAGCCACCCGGTCCACTTCTTGGTGAAGACTGCCTCCATGCGAGTGAAGTGCACCCAGATCATCGATCCGCAGAGCGACGAGACGATCGCGGTTCATCCCGCGATACACGTGGGCGGTGTCTACCCGGTCCTGGAGATGATGACCGGACCCGACTACTGGATGATCCGCGTCCTGGACGACAGCGGGAACGACCCCGGCTCATTCTGGGATCCGGCGATGTTCGAGACCGTCGACGCACACCTGCCCTCCAGCTGGACCCTCGTCCTGGAGAACGGCCGCATGCGGCTGGCCCACGCCCTCTGGCAGCGCCCGAACTTCTGGAACGACTACTTCGACAACGACCCCCGGGCCCTGGCGGACTTCCGAGCGGCCAAGCGCGAGCTGCTCGACGACACCGGGCGATGACCGGACGGTGCTATCGCTCGCTCGTGCCCAACCATGCTGCGAGGGTGTCGTGCAGTTGCTCCACCGTCAGGGGCTCCCGTTCCTCCGGCCCCTCGGCAGCCACGGCTGCACGCGCCCCGGGACGGCAGTGGTTCGGGACAGCGGCGACCTCCAGCCGGCCGGCACGCGGGTGGCCGTCCGCAGGGTTGACGTGCGACCGCTCTAGCCCCACCAGCTGACCAGCCGGGCGAGCAGGACCGTCACGAGCTGCCGCTTCGACCATGCCGTCCTCGCCGGCGCATCCTTCACCGACGCCGAGCCGAGCGGCAGCTCCTTCACCGACGCCGAGCCGAGCGGCAGCTCCTTCGCCGACGCCGACCTTTCCGGAGCACGCTTCACCAGGAGCAGCCTGGCCACGGCGTGACTGACGCCCGAGCAGCTGGCGTCCGTCGAGGTCGTACCCGATTCCGACGCGTCGAACGTCCCCGCCTGAGACCTGCCCGGCGCCCTGATCCCCCCAGCCGCCGCGCGGCGGCTACAGCGCGGCCCGGTACGCCTCCAGCCGCTCGGCCAGCTCCTGCGGGTGGCCGAGCATGGGGAGGTGGTCGCCCGGCATCTCGTCCGGGCGGAAGCCGAGCCGCTCCTCGACGTGCCGCCGCAGGAACGCGGGCGGGAAGAACCGGTCGCCGGTGGCCAGCAGGTACCTGGTCGGCACCTGCGGCCAGGCCTCCAGCGGCCACGGCGTCCCGAACGGGGTCGCGGACTGCCGCCGCCCGTGCGTCGCGAGGAGTTCCTCCGCCAGCGCGGCCGGGGTGTCGTGCAGGAACAGGGCGCGCTCGTCCTCCTCCGCGCCCTCTGCCACGCCCCTGCTGCGGTCGGATTCGCGGCGGGCCGCCCAGTAGCCGGTGTTCTCCCACCACGCGCCCGGTGTCTCCCCGGGCGCCGGCACCTGGGCATGCAGCATGACCAGCAGGTCCACCGGCATCCGCGCGCAGACCAGCGGTCCGGTGAAGCCGCCGAACGAGTGCGCGACGACCACGAGCTCGCCCGGCCCGTCCCCGACGGCCGCCACCGCCGCGTCCGCGTACTCGGCGAGCCCGGCCGCGTCGTCGTCGCACGGCAGGCCCGGCGCGACCACCTCGTGACCCCGCCCGCGCAACTCGGCCGCCAGCGGCCCCCAGTACCAGGCATCGGCCGCCGCGCCATGGATCAGAACGTACGTCGCCACGGATCACTCCCCGTCCGGAACGGATCACTTCTGGACCGCGCCCGAGCCTACCGACCGGTCCGCCCCCGAACTGCCGGGCGCCACCCGCATACTCGTCCCAACGACCGATCAGCCACCACTCGTTGGGAAAGCCCTTGTTTCGCGACACCGGCCCGCGCAGCATCCGCATACCGACCCACCGCGAGACCGCCGAGGAGTGGGGCGAGCAGATCGCCGCGCTCCGCGCCGCTCCGCCCGGGTGGTCCTTCCTGCTGGGACGGCTGTCCTCCGACGGCTACCTCTGCCACCTCGACCTCAACTACCACCTGGACGGCGAACTCGTCGCCGTCGTCCAGACCTCGCGCCCCGTTCCGGCCGGCCACCGGGTGGGCTCCCTCACCACCCCGCAGTCCCAACTCTCCACCTTCCTGGCCCATTCGGACCGCCTCGACCCGCGCACCCACCTCGCCCCGCTCGACGGCCCGCCCACCCCGGGCGAGGTCCTGCTCCACGGCGTCCGCGTCCCGGTCGAGGTCCACCACAGCCACGGCTGCCGCAGCGCCCTCGTCCCCCGACTCCCCTCCCAGCAGGGCTGTGTGATCGTCACCGCCGCCACCGAGCACTGGGCCACCGCCACCGACCTCGCCCTGCGGCCCCCGGCGGCGTTCTGAGCGGGGCGACGCACCGGCCCCCGCGTGGTTCACCCGGACGGGGCGGCGCGCGCGGCGCCATCGACATGACGGACCGTCATGATTGCGCCGATGGCGATGCGTTCACGCCAATTACCGGCAGAACCTCCCCGGTACGACGGTGCGGGTGGGGTTAGCCTGTGGCCATGGTTGCAAACTGCAAGGAAGAAGTAGCCATGGGCGACGCGGAGTTCGTCAGCGGCCCCGCCCTGATCCTCCGGTCCCTCGCCTCCGACCCCGACCGGCGGGCCGTCGTCACCGCCGACGGCGCCGGGATCACCGCCGGCGACCTCGCCGCCGCCGCCTACCGCCTCTCCCACGAGCTGATCGCCCGGGGCGCCGCCCTCGGCACCACCGTGACCCTGCTGACCGGCAACACCCCCGAGGCCCTCGTCGCCCGGTACGCGGCCGGCCTCGCGGGCGCCCGGGTGGTGAACCTGTACGACGGCATGAGCGAGCCGGTCCTGGCCGAGATCTCGGCGAGCGTCGACACGACCCTCCTGCTCGTGGACGCCGAACGGTACGCCTCGGCCGCCCGCCTGCTCCCGCTGCTCGAC
Source organism: Kitasatospora sp. NPDC041917 (assembly GCF_055589745.1). Taxonomy (NCBI): domain Bacteria; kingdom Bacillati; phylum Actinomycetota; class Actinomycetes; order Kitasatosporales; family Streptomycetaceae; genus Kitasatospora; species Kitasatospora sp. NPDC041917. The sequence goes on from NZ_JBVJBI010000024.1 coordinate 73,667, forward strand.
GGGCCCACCGTCCTCACCCTGGGCCCGGGGCCGGCCGACCGCGCCCCCGGCGCCCTCGGCGAGGACGTCATCGCCGCCGCCGCCCACCGCCCCGCCGAACCGCCGGACGTCCGGATCGGCCCGGAGGACGACCTCGGCATCCGCCACACCGGCGGCACCACCGGCATCCCGAAGGGCATCCTCAGCCTGCACGGGCCCTACCGCCGCGTCTTCGACGCCCCGGTCGGCAGCGACCCGGTCGACGGCGCGCCCCGCCTCCTCGCCGCCACCCCGCTCGCCCACCTCGCCGGGATCATGTCCGACCTGACCCTCCAGCGCGGCGGCACGGTGGTCCTCCAGCGCTCCTTCGACCCCGGCGCGGTCCTGGCCGCCGTCGAACGCGAACGCATCACCGACCTCTGGGTGCTGCCGGCGCTGCTCCACCAACTGCTCGACCACCCGGCGATCGGCCGCACCGACCTGTCCAGCCTGCGGCAGATCCTCTACGGGGGCAGCGCCGCCTCGCCGACCCGGATCCGCGAGGCGCTCAAGGTGTTCGGGCCCGTCCTGGTCGGCGTCTACGGGATGTCGGAGGCGCAGCTGATCTCCTACCTCACCCCGCAGGAGCACGTCCGGATCGGCCCCGACAGCATCCAGGTCCCGGTCGGCCGGCCCGCCCCGGGCGTCGAGGTGGCGATCCGCTCCCTCGACGGCACCGACCTGCCGACCGGCGAACAGGGCGAGGTCCACCTGCGCTCCGACGGCATCATGGCCGGGTACTGGAAGCGGCCCGACCTCACCGCCGCGGTGCTGCGGGACGGCTGGCTGAACACCGGCGACGTCGGCTACTTCGACGAGGACGGCTACCTCTACCTCTCCGACCGGGTCAAGGACCTGATCATCGTGGTCGGCGGGCACGTCTACCCGTCCGAGGTGGAGGACCTCCTCCTCACCCACCCGGCCGTCGCCCGCTGCGCGGTCTTCGGCGTCCGCGACGACCAGGAGACGGAGCACGTCCACGTCGCCGTCGTCCCCGCCCCGGGGCAGCGGCCGCGGCTCGACGAACTCCGCGCCTTCGTCACCGAGCGCAAGGGCCGGATCTTCGCCCCCGAGGCGCTCCACCTGGTCGACGAGATCCCGCTGACGCCCGTCGGCAAGCCGGACAAGAAGCGCCTGCGCGAAGCCGCCACGGCCTGAGGGCGGCGAAGTCCAGAGGTGGCGGCGCGGAGAGCCGCCACCCCGCCGGCCCGCGCCCGGCCCTCGCTGCCGCCGGCCCTCCGCGCTACCCCTCCTCGCGGCCGCGGAAGGCCCGGCGGTACTCCCTCGGGGCGACGCCCACCCGGTCCGTGAAGACCGGCCGCAGGGAGACCGCCGAGGCGAAGCCGCAGCGGGTGGCGACGGTGTCGACGGGCAGGTCGGTCTCCTCCAGGAGCCGCTGGGCGGTGAGGACGCGCTGGTCGAGGAGCCAGCGCATCGGGGTGGTGCCGGTGGTGGCGGTGAAGCGGCGGGCGAAGGTGCGGTCGGACATCAGGGCGGCGGCGGCCATCCGGCGCACCGTCCAGGGAGCGTCGAGGGAGGCCGCGACCTCGGCCCGCAGCCGGGCCAGCGGGTCGTCACCGGCGGCGGCGTCCGGGACCGGGGAGGGGATGAACTGGGCCTGGCCGCCCGCCCGGAAGGGCGCGGTGACCATGGCGCGGGCGATGGCGGCGGCGGCCTGCTGGCCGTGGGCGGTGCGGACGAGGTGGAGGCAGAGGTCGATGCCCGCCGCGACGCCCGCCGAGGTCCACAGGCCGTCGCCGCCGGTGAAGAGCACCTCGGGCCGGACCGTCACCGCCGGGAAGCGGCGGGCGAGTTCGGGGGCGAGCGCCCAGTGGGTGGTGGCCTCCCGGCCGTCCAGCAGGCCGGCCTCGGCGAGGACGAAGGCGCCCGCGCAGAGCGAGGCGACCGGGACGCCGGCGGCGGCCACCGCCCGCAGGGCGTCCAGGATCTCCGGGCCGCGCCGGGCGGCCGGGTCCTCGACGCCCGGCACCACCACCAGGTCGCAGGCGGCCAGCGCCGCCGGCCCGTGGTCGGGGACCCGCTCCAGCCCGCCGCCCAGCCGCACCCGGGCGCCCTCCGGCCCGCAGACCCGCAGGTCGAAGGCGGGCAGGCCGGGCCGGGAGGTCCGGTTCGCCCACACCTCGCCGATCACCGCGTAGTCGAAGGCCCGGACACCGTCGAAGATCAGACAACCCACCGTTCGCATGGCAGGAACCTATCGATGGGTGGCCCCGCTGCCCATCACGCCCGCCCGACGACCCCGACCACCATGGACGGCATGACGAACACCGACGCCTTCGACGCCCCCCTCACCCTCGACCAGGACGCCGTCCTGCTGCTCATCGACGTCCAGAAGGGCTTCGAGGACACCGCCTTCTGGGGCCCCCGCGACAACCCGCGGGCCGAGCAGCGGATGGCCGAGCTGATCGCCGCCTGGCAGGCCACCGGCCGCCCGATCGTCACCGTGCAGCACACCTCCCCGGCCGGCCCGCTCGCCGAGGGCACCCCGGGGCACGGGCTGAAGGACTTCGTCGCCGACGTCACCCCCGCCCTGCACATCACCAAGACCGTCAACAGCGCCTTCTACGGCACCCCCGACCTGCACGCCTGGCTCCAGGAACGCGGCGCCCGGCAGGTGGTGGTCACCGGGATCATCACCAACGTCTGCAACGAGACCACCGCCCGGATGGCCGGCAACCTCGGCTACGACGCGGTCTTCCCCGTCGACGCCATGCACTCCTTCGACATGACCGGCCCCGACGGCACCACCGTCCCCGCCGCCGACCTCGCCCGCGCCACGGCCACCACCCTGCACGCGATGCGCTTCGCCAAGGTCGTGACGACGGAGCAGGTGCTCCGGGCGGCTAAGGCCTGAACAGCGGCTCGTACGCGGTGCCCTCCTCCGCGTTGAGCAGCACGTACGAGGTCCCGGGGCCCAGCGCGAGCTCCCGCAGCCGCGCCAGGGCCTCGGCCGGGGAGGGGACGTCGAGCCCGAGCGCGGCGGCCGCCGCGTCCCGGCCGGCGAGCAGGTCGGGCTCGTCCTCCAGGTACTCCTCGGCCGCCCCCGTGCTCTCCTCGACCGTCAGCCGCGGGCAGTCCCGCCACCACGGCACCGCCAGCAGCAGCCGGACCAGCTCCGGCACCCCGACGGCCAGCAGGGCCGCGCCGCCCTCGGAATCGGCGTACAGCACGGGCCGCTCCTCGCCGCCCTCGCCGCAGAGGAAGAAGGTGCCGCCCGCGCCGTCCTTGGCCACCGGCTCCAGGGCCGCGCCCGAGGCGAGCACGACCTCCTCCACGTGCTCGTGGACGTCGAGGGAGAAGTCGCCCGGCCAGGCCAGGAAGTCGGCGGCGGCGGCGTCGGCGCGGATCGCATCGAGGAGGGACATGGCGGCCACCCTACGGACCGCCACGGACAGTCCTCAGCCCGCCAGCCGCTCCGCCAGGTACTCCTCCCAGGTCCGCCGCCCGTGCTCGGCCCCCGCCGGGGCCAGGTTCTCCCCCGCCCGGTACGCCCGCCCGACCCTGCCCGGCACCCGCAGCGGCAGGTGCCGGCGGCTGCGGCCGCGCGCCGCGAGGTAGCCGCGGGTCAGCTCGCCCATCTCGTACACCGTGGGGCCGGCCAGGTCGGGCACCGGCCCGGCCGGCCCGTCCAGCGCCAGCTCCACCAGCCGGGCGGCGACCTCCCGCACGTCCACCGGCTGCCAGCGGACCCCGCCGGGGGCCGGGACGAGCGGCAGCCGGGCCATCTTCTCCGCCACCGTGAACGCCAGGTCGTGGAACTGCGCGGCCCGCAGGATCGTGTACGGCAGGCCCGAGTCGGCCACCGCCCGCTCGGCGGCGTGCTTGGCCCGGAAGTAGCCGAGCGGCAGCCGGTCCGCGCCGATCACCGAGATGTACACCAGGTGCCGCACCCCGGCCCGCCGCGCGGCGGCGACCAGCAGCCGGGTGGCGACGTCGTCGCCCTTGGGGCCGCCGGCCAGGTGCAGCACGGTGTCCACCCCGGCCAGCGCCGCGTCCAGCTGCCGGGCCGCCGTCGCCGGGTCGCCGAGGAGGTCGCCGCGCACGTACGTCACGCCGTCGGCGTCCGGACGGTCCTGCCGGCTGAGCACGCGCACCGGCGGCCCGGCCGCGCGCAGCAGCGGGACCACCTGCCGGCCCAGGGTTCCGGTCCCGCCGGTGACCAGCACGGTGTGCTTCGTCATGATCGTCTCCGTTTCGTCCCGGGCAGGGAGTTGATCTCCCCGCCGCGGCCGTTGTTGGGTGGCTCCTGCTGCCCTGACCCCCGGCGACGAAGGAATGTGACACGTGGACGAGAAGGTGGACGAGAGCTCTGCCCGGGCCGCGCTCTTCGAGGAGCAGCGCCCGCACCTGCGCGCCGTCGCGTACCGGATGCTCGGCTCGATCAGCGAGGCCGAGGACGCCCTCCAGGAGGCCTGGCTCCGCTACGACCGCACCGACACCGCCGGCGTGGCCAACCTCGGCGGCTGGCTCACCACGGTGGTCTCGCGGGTCTGCCTGAACCTGCTGCGCACCCGCGCCCAGCGCCGCGAGGAGCCGCTGGAACCCGCCGGGCCGGGCGGCGAGCCGGGCCCGCCGCGCATCCCGGACCCGCTGCTGCGGCGCGAGGGCGTCGTGGACCCGGAGCAGGAGGTGATGCTCGCGGACTCGGTCGGGCTGGCGCTGATGGTGGTGATGGAGTCGCTGTCACCGGCCGAGCGGGTCGCCTTCGTGCTGCACGACCTCTTCGCGGTGCCGTTCGAGGAGATCGCCCCGCTGATCGAGAGGACCGCCGCCGCCACCCGCCAGCTGGCCAGCCGGGCCCGCCGCAAGGTGCAGGGGCAGGCGCCCGCGCCCGACCCGGACCTCGGCCGGCAGCGGCGGGCCGTGGACGCCTTCTTCGCCGCCGCCCGCAACGGCGACCTGGACGCGCTCGTCGCCGTGCTCGACCCGGACGTGGTGCTGCGCTCGGACGGCGGCACGGCGATGGCCCGGCACACGGTGGTGCTCTCGGGCGCCGGCACGGTGGCCGGCCAGGCCGTCCTGTGGGGCACGCTGTCGCCGTTCGCCCGCCCGGCGCTGGTCAACGGCACCGCCGGCGCGGTGGTCGTCGGCGACAACGGCCGGGCGCTGTCGATCATGGCCTTCACCGTGGTGGACGGCGCGATCGTCGCGATCGACGTGCTCACCGACCCGGAGCGGCTGGCGGCCCTGGACCTCACGGACTTCCGGGAGCAGTGACGCGCGGGCGCACGGAGCGGGGTGGGAGGGCCGTCGCCCTCCCACCCCGTTCCACACTCCTGCGCCCCCCTTGAGCAGGCGCGCCCCTTGAGCAGGCGCGCCCCTTGAGCAGGCGTCATCGTGAGCAGGCGTCATCGTGAGCAGGCGTCACCAGCCCTGGGCGACCACCCAGTCGGCCAGCTTGCGGGCGCAGTCGTCGACCGCCTCCTTCCAGCTGTGCTCCGCACCGTCCCCGGCCTCGTCGCTGACGTGCTTGACCAGCCGCACCGGCAGCCCGGCCCGGTGCGCGACGGTGGCGACGGCGTAGCCCTCCATGTCCACCAGGTCGGCGTGCTCGGCGAGCCGGTCGCGGGCGTCCACGTCGGAGACGAAGAGGTCCCCGGTGGCCAGCACCGGGCCGTCTCCCTTGCCGATCACCAGCGGGGCGCCGTACTCACGCCCGGTGAGCGCGTGCAGGGCGGCGGTGTCGAGGTCGTGCTGGATCACCTGGACCACGTGGTGGGTGCCCTCCCAGCCGGGGCGCAGCGCACCGGCCGTGCCGAGATTGATCACCTCGGAGGGCTTCTCGCCCTGCGCGAGGACGGTGGCCAGCGCGACGGCGGCGTTGACCTTCCCGATCCCGGTGAGCAGCACGGGCAGGCGGTCGTCCAGGTGGGCGGCCTCCTCGCGCACGGCGACGACGAGCAGCGGGCGGTCGGACGAGATCGTTCCAAGCAGGCGCATACCTCCATCGTACGGAGCGAGGGGTCGCCGCACCCGGGATCGCGCGCCCTCAAGCGGACCCCCGCGCTCCGCCCGGCCGGGGGAACCGCGTAGGGTGCGGCCCGCGTCGGACGGTTCGCCACCTCTCGGGACGACCGGTGGGAGCGGCCCGAGCCGAAAGGGCCGGACCGACGGCACGGGCGGTACCGGCGGCACCCGCCGCACCAGTGGTACCGGCCGTCCCGGGAACGTGCACGACATGCTCAAGATCGGCGCAAGTCAGGTGTGGCCGGGGGGAGTCACGGCCATACTGCTGCCATCGGTCGGGCCCCGGGGACGGGCCCGGCCCCAGGGGAGGATGAGGCGGGTGGCAACACCAGTAGGCAGCGGCGCGTCCGGCGCCGCGTTCCCGGCACGGCCGAACCAGCTGCCGGGGGCACCGGGCGCAGCAGTGGCGACGGCCGCACCGGGGGCACCGGCCGTCCCCGGATCGGCCCCGCTCGCGAAGTCCGGCGGGGCGCCCCCGGCACCCAGACCCGGCGGGGCGCCCGCGAAGCGCCCTCCGGCGGCCGTCGCCACCGGCGTGCGCGCCCGGCTCGCGCAGGCCACCCGCACACCCCCCGGCCGGCTGCGGCTGGCCGGCGTGGTGCTCGCGGTGCTCACCGTGGCCTTCGGCGGGCTCACCGCCTGGCAACTGGAGACCAGGGCCCAGGCCGCCGACCGGGTGGTCTCGTACAGCCAGCCGCTCAGCCGGGACGCCGCCGAGATCCACCGCAACCTGGCCGACGCCGCCACCACCGCGGCCAGCGGCTTCCTGCTGGCCGGCGCCGAGCCCGACGAGGTCCGCAACCGCTACGAGCAGGACATCGCCACCGCCGCCAAGCTGATCGCCCAGGCCGCCGCCCGGACCACCGCGACCTCGCCCGCGCAGGGCTCGCTCGCCCGGCTGAACCAGCAACTCCCGGTGTACGCCGGCCTGGTGGAGACCGCGCGGGCCGACAACCGGCAGGGCATACCGCTCGGCGGCGCCTACCTGCGGTACGCCTCCGAGCAGATGCAGACCGTCCTGCTGCCGACCGCCGCCGAACTGGCCGCCGTCGAGGACCGGGAGCTGTCCGACGACTACGCCGAGGCCAGAGCGGTCCCGTGGGCGGCGTACGGCCTGGCGCTGGTCGCCCTGGCCGCGCTGGCCTGGGTGCAGCTGACGCTGTTCCGCCGCACCAACCGGGTGTTCAACATCGGGCTGCTGGGCGCCACCGCCGCCGTCCTGTCCGGCGCCCTGTGGCTCACCGTCACCGGGCTGACCACCAGCTCGGCGCTCCAGCGGAGCAACCGGGAGGGCGCGGCCCCGCTGCGGGCGCTCAACACCGCCCGGGTGGACGTCCTGACCGCCCGGCTGGCGGAGAACCTGCACTTCGTCGCCCGCGGCTCGACCACCAAGTACGCCGACCAGTGGACGAAGGCCACCGAACACCTGGCCGGAGCCAAGGACCTCCCGCCGGACCGGTCCAACGGCTCCCTGCCGCAGGCCGTCCGGCTGGCGCCGTCGGCCGCCGTGTCGAGCGTCGTGGACGCCTCGAAGCAGTTCGACGAGTGGCGCCGGCGGCACGACGACGCCCGCGCCCTGGAGGTCGACAACGCCGACTACCAGGGCGCCCTGGAGGCCACCGTGACGGCCAAGGGCGACGCGGCCACCGCCGACGCCGCCTTCAACGCCACCGACAAGGCGCTCGCCCGGGCCGCCGACATCGAGCAGGACCGCTTCGACAAGGCCGCCGAGGGCACCGGCGGGGACCTGCGCGCCGCCGCCGTCGCCGCCGCGCTGCTCGGCCTGGTGGCCGCGACCGCCGCGCTGCGGGGCCTGGGCCGGCGACTGGCCGAGTACCGGTGACGGGCAGAGGGGGAGACGCAATGCGCACCAGAGGATCCAGCGGATCGAGGAGAAGGACCAGGCCCGCCGCCGCGCTCGCGCTGCTGGCGGCCGGCACGGCCGTGCTCACCGGCGGCGGCCCGGTCGGCGCCGCACCGGCGGCCACGACCGCCGCGCCCCTGGCCGTCCAGGAGGAGCAGGCCCCGGCCGACGGCTGCGACATCTACAGGAGCGTGCCGCCGAGCACCGACGACGGCCCGGCCGTGAAGGCCATCAAGGCCCGGCGCAGCCTGGTGATCGGCGTGGACCAGAACAGCTACCGCTGGGGCGCCCGCAACCCGAACACCGGCCAGATCGAGGGCTTCGACATCGACCTCGCCCGGGCGATCGGCGCGGCCGTCATGGGCGACCCGGACAAGGTGGTGCTCAAGCCGGTGGCCACGGCCGACCGGATCGACGCCATCAAGAAGGGCCGGGTCGACCTGATCGTCCGCACCATGACGATCAACTGCAAGCGGATGGAGGACGTCGCCTTCTCCAAGCCGTACTTCAACATCAGCCAGCGCGTCCTGGTGCCGAAGTCGTCGCCGGCGAAGAACATCGACGACGCGGTCAAGGACAAGGCGGTCTGCGCCGCCGACGGCTCCACCGCGCTGACCGTGGTCAAGGAGAAGAAGACCGCCCGGCAGGTCGTCACGGTGGAGAACCAGCTGGACTGCCTGGTCCTGATGCAGCTCGGCAAGGTCGACGCCACCATGACCGACAACGGCCTGGCGGCCGGCCAGGCCGCGCAGGACCAGACCGTGCGGATCGTGGACGGCGAGGCCCAGCCGGAGGTGATCGGCGTCGCCATGCTGAAGGACAGCACCGACCTGGCCGCCCGGGTCAACCAGGTCCTGGCCGACTACTACGCGCGCGGCGACTGGACCCGTTCGTACGAACACTGGCTCAAGCCGTACATGCTCAACGAGGCCGAGCACTACTGGCCCGCACCGCACTGATCCGGCGTCGGGGCAGGTCCGGGGGCGGCGCGCGGGACGGCGCGGGACGGCGCGCAGGACGGCGCGGGAGAGGTGGCGCACGATCCGTCAGCGGGGCGTTGACGGCACGTTGACGCCCCGCGCCCGCTCCGCCCGAACGGCCACCGGCTAGGGTTCGGGACGATCACCACGGGGAGACCGGTGGTGGACACGGGGGTTGTCGTGGGACCGCACGTCCGGTACGTCGAGCACGTCAGGTACGTCGGGATCGCACGCGAGGAAGGAAGGACACCGCGGTGGCGGCATCGGCTGGCCCGGCACTGAGCCGGGAGGAGGTCGACCGCGCGCTCGCCCGCCTCGGCGCGGAGCGGGACGCGGTCGAGTCGGCGCTGCTCGCCCTCCAGGACCACCCGGGCCTGCGGCTGCTGGACGGCGCCGAGCTGTCCGGGCGCACCCTGGAGCGCTGGTCGGTCGCCGGCAAGGGACTGCCGCTGCTCTGGGCGCTGTTCGACCGCTACTCCGAGGCCCTGGCCTCGGCCCGGGCCGTCCGAGCCCGCAAGGCCAAGCCCGGCACACCCGAACTCGCCGAGCTGAGCGAACTGCTGACCGGCGACGCGGTGACCGTCCCGGGCGGGGTGGTGCCGGACGGCCCGCAGGTGCTCGGCGCGCCCGCCAAGCTGGTCGAACGGATCAGCCTGGACGCGCTGATGACCCGGATGAACTCCTGGTACGCCACCGTTCTGGAGGTGGTCAGCGCCGCCGACGCGGTCTGGTCGGCGCTGCCGGCCCGGATCGACCTGCTGCTGGCCGAGCTCCAGCGGGTGCGCACCCTGGCCGCCTCGCTCGGCGTGCGCACCGGCGCCCACCCGCTGGGCGACGACCTGGCCGGCATCGAGAAGGACCTCACCGAGCTGCGCACCGAGGTGCGCGGGGACCCGCTGGCACTGTGGCGCCCGGCCCGGGTGCCCGCCCAGCGCGGCACGGTCCCGGAGGGCTCGGCCTTCGCCGGCCCGGCCGGGGTGGTGGACACCGAGCGGTTCGACCGGGCCGGGCGGGCACTGGACGGCGTCCGGCTGGAGCTGGAGGACCTGCTGCGGCTGCGCGACGAGGCCGAGGACCGCCTCCAGGGCGTCGGCGACCTGCTCCAGCGGGCCGACGCCACCCTGGCCGAGGCCCGCCGGGCGCGCGGCGAGGTGCTGGCGAAGATAGCGTCCAGCGACGTCCCGGCGGTGCCCGGACCGGCCTCGGCGCTGCGCGAGCGGATCGTCGCGGCGCTGGACCTGCGCCAGGCCGGGCAGTGGGGCCGGCTGGCGCCGCTGCTGGACACGCTGGAGGACGCCGCCGCCAAGGAGCTGACCCGGGCCCGGCAGTCGCTCTCCGAGGTGACCCAGCCGCTGGCCGTCCGGGCCGAGCTGCGCGGCCGGCTGGACGCCTACAAGGCGATGGCGGCCCGGCTGCGGGTCTCCGAGGACCCGGAAGTGATCGAACGGTACGAGAAGGCGCGCTGGCTGCTGTGGAGCGCGCCCTGCGACCTGCGGGCGGCGGCCGCCGCGGTGGCCCGGTTCCAGCAGTCGCTGCGGCCGGCCCACACCGAGGCCGGAACCGGGCAGGCTCAGGAGGCGGCCGGCCGGCCGCCGGCCGACGGAGAGGTTCAGGGGGGCTGAGGTTGATGGGCGGGACGTGCGAACGGCCGGAGTGCTCCGGCAGCGGCAGGATCGACGCCGACGGCTACTGCGACGAGTGCGGGCTGGCCCCGGCGGCCAGGACCACCGCCACGCCCGGGGGGGCGACGACGGGGACCGCGGGGACGGGAGCACCGACGACGGGAGCACCGGGGACGGGAGCACCGGGAACCGGAGCACCGGCGTCCGCCGGCCCCGGCTCGCCCTGCCCGCGCGACTGCTCCGGCACCATCGACCCGGACGGCTACTGCGACGAGTGCGGCCTGACCCCGCCCGGCGGCGACACCGGTGTCACCCAGCCGTACGTCCCCTCCGCCCGGGTCTCCCCCGGCTCCGGCCCCACCGGCTCCGGCCACGGCTCCGGCCACGGCTCCGGCGGCCCGGCCCGTTCGATGTCGGCCCGCACCGGCTCGGCCCGTACGATGTCCGGCCGTTCCCGCTCGCACCGCTCCACCCGCACCGGCAGCGGCCGCTCGCTCTCGGTCCGCTCCACCCGGGGCGGCGGCACCGCGGGCACCCGCAGCCGGCTGGGCGCCGGCCTGGTCACCGTGCCGACCGTCGAGGCGGCCGACCCGTCCCGGGCGGTGCTGGCCAACCCCGAGGTGCCCGAGCGCAAGCGGTTCTGCTCCAAGTGCGAGGCCCCGGTGGGCCGGGAGAAGAACGGCAGCCCGGGCCGCCCGGACGGCTTCTGCACCAAGTGCGGCACGCCGTACTCGTTCACGCCCAAGCTGCGCCGCGGCGACCTGGTCGGCGGGCAGTACGAGGTGGTGGGCTGCCTGGCGCACGGCGGGCTCGGCTGGATCTACCTGGCGGTGGACCGGCGGGTCAACGACAAGTGGGTGGTGCTCAAGGGCCTGCTGGACACCGGCGACGAGGACGCGCTCGCGGTGGCCGTCGCCGAGCGGCGGTTCCTGGCCGAGGTGGACCACCCGAACATCGTCCGGATCATCAACTTCGCCGAGCACCCGGACCTGCGCACCGGCGCCACCGACGGCTACATCGTGATGGAGTACGTCGGCGGGAAGTCGCTCAAGGACATCGCCAACGAGCGCCGCACCGCGGACGGCCGGCGCGAGCCGCTGCCGGTCGAGCAGGCGATCGCCTACGCGCTGGAGGCGCTGCCGGCCCTGGGGTACCTGCACGGCCGGGGCCTGGTGTACTGCGACTTCAAGATCGACAACGTGATCCAGAGCGGCGACACGCTCAAGATCATAGACATGGGCGCGGTCCGCCGGCTCGACGACGACGGCCCGATCTACGGCACCATCGGCTACCAGGCCCCGGAGATCGCCACCGACGGCCCCTCCGTCGCCTCCGACCTGTACACCGTGGCCCGCACCCTCGCGGTGCTCACCTTCGACTTCCAGGGCTACAGCGGCACCTACCGCGACTCGCTGCCCGGCCCCGAGCAGGTCGAGGCCTTCGCCCGGTACGAGTCCTACTACCGCTTCCTGGTCCGCGCCACCGACCCGGACCCGGCCCGCCGCTTCGCCTCCGCCGAGGAGATGGCCGACCAGCTCACCGGCGTGCTGCGGGAGATCATGGCCCTCCAGGACGACCGGCCCCGGCCCGCGCCGTCCACCCTGTTCGGCCCCGAACTGCGCGTCGTCGACACCGAGCTGGTGCTGCCCACCGAACAGGCCGGACAGCTCCGGGTGGCCCCCCTGGACCCGGCCGCCGCCGCCCTCGCACTGCCCGTCCCCCGGGTCGACCCCGGTGACCCCAACGCCGGTTTCCTGGCCGTCCTGGTCACCCCCGACCCCGAGGAGACGCTCGCCGCGCTGGCCGCCGCGCCCACCGTCTCGGTCGAGAGCCGGCTGCGCGAACTGCGCACCCTGCTCGAACTCGGCCGCCACCCGGACGCCGTGCGCCGCCTCGCCGAACTGGAACAGGACCAGCCGGACGACTGGCGGGTGGTCTGGTACCGCGGCCTGACCGCGCTGGTCGGCAGCGAGGCCCCGCCCCGGGCCGAGGAGCGCGCCGGCGCCGAGAGCGAGGAGCGCCCGGAGGCGAGCGGGCGGGTCACGGCCCTGCGGGCCGCCGCGGAGGCCTTCGACGCGGTCTACGACGCCTTCCCCGGCGAGGCCGCCCCCAAGCTGGCCCTCGCCATCTGCGCCGAACTGCTCGCCGACGGCGGCGACGCGGCCGAGTTCTACCGACTGGTGTGGGCCACCGACCACGCCTACCTGAGCGCCGCCTTCGGGCTGGCCCGGGTCCGGCTGGCCGAGGAGGACCGGACCGGCGCGGTCCGCGTCCTGGAGACCGTCCCGGCCACCTCCAACCAGTACACGGCCGCCCGGATCGCCGCCGTCCGGGCCCGGCTGCGCGAGCGCCCGGCCACCGACGACCTGGCCGTCGACCTCGGCGCGAGCTCCGCGCAGCTGACCGCGCTGCGGCTGGACTCCCGCCGCCGCGAGGAGCTCGCGGTCGAGGTGCTCGACGCGGCCCTCGGCTGGGTCGGCGCCGAGGCGGCCGCCGGCCGACGGGCCACCGACCTGGTGGTACTGGGACGTCCCGCACAGGAGCGGGAACTGCGCTTCGCCCTGGAACAGTCCTACCGGGTACTCGCCCGGTTGGCCGACCGGGCCGAGATCAGGATCGAGATGGTGGAACGGGCCAACCGTGCCCGTCCCAGGACGTGGGTGTAGCAGATGCCGCAGCAGACCGAGTGCCCGAGCTGTTCGGAGCCGATGGACCAGGAGGACGCCTTCTGCGGCTCCTGCGGGACCGGCCGGAACGGCCGGGCGGCCCCCGGCTCGATGCCGGCGAGCTGGGCCGCCGCGCGCGGCGAGGCCGTACCGTCGCCGCGCGGGCCGGTCTGCGTGCACTGCGGGCAGCCGCAGGTCGCCCCGGACGGCTACTGCGAGGGCTGCGGCGGCGCCCAGCCGCGCCCGCGCGACCACATGGAGAAGTCGCTCGGGGGCGTCGCCGGGGTCAGCGACCGCGGCGTGCGCCACCACCGCAACGAGGACTCCTTCACCGTCGCCGCGACCTCGCTGCCCGGCGGCGAGCCGGTCGTGGTCGCCGTGGTGTGCGACGGCGTCTCCTCCTCCGACCGCCCGGACGAGGCCTCGGAGACGGCCGTGGACGCCGCCTCCGAGTCGCTGCTGACCGCCCTGGAGGCCGGCCGGGACCCGAACCGGGCGATGCACCAGGCCATCGCCGACGCCGCCAAGGCCGTCGCCGACCTCGCCACCGACGGCGCCGGCCCCACCCGCCCCGACCTCAACGCGCCCGCCTGCACCTACGTCAGCGCCATAGCCGCGGGCGGACGGGTCACCATCGGGTGGGTCGGCGACACCCGGGCGTACTGGATCCCGGACGACCGCGCCGCCGCCGAGCCCTTCCGGCTCACCCAGGACGACTCCTGGGCGGCCCGGATGGTCGAGGCCGGGCTGATGAGCGAGGCCGAGGCCTACTCCGACCCCCGCGCGCACGCGATCACCGGCTGGCTCGGCGCCGACGCCGAGGAGGTCGTGCCGCACACCCTCGACTTCACCCCGCACGTCCCCGGGGTGGTGCTGATCTGCACCGACGGGCTGTGGAACTACGCCGAGGCGGCCACCGACCTGGCGTACTACGTGCGCCCGGACGCCCGCACCGAGCCGCTCGCCACCGCACAGACCCTGGTGAAGTTCGCGGTCGCGGCCGGCGGCCACGACAACATCACCGTCGCCGTGCTGCCGATCGACCCGCCGGCCGCCGCCGTCGAGGAGGCCGAGCAGAGCCCCACCGCGCTGGACCTGCCGGTGATCGCTCCGCGGCCGGCCGGCCGACCGGCCGCGGAGGAGGACGAGGACCACGATCCGACCCTGCCGGACCTCCCGGTGATCGGCTCCCCCGCCGCCCCGCTGCCCCCGGTCCCGCCGGTCCCGCCGGCGCCGCCGGAGGTGCCCCCGGCGCCGGCCGTCCCGCCGGTCGTCCCCGCCGCTCCGGCCCCGCCCGTCGCGCCGCCCGTCGCCCCGCCCGTCCCGCCGCAGCCGCCGCACCCTCCGACGGCCTGACCGACCACCCGCCGGACGCCCCGGCAGCACGGCCCGCCGGCCCGCCCGGCGGGCCGCCCCACCGTCCTGAGCACGTCCACCCCTCACCCGACGGGAGCCGACCGCCCCATGGCAACACTGGCGAAGCCGAACCTGCCCAGGTTCACCGTGGAGATCTTCCAGAACGAGTACCTGGCCGACGGCGCCCGCGAGGTCAACGCCATCGTCACCGTCACCGCGACCGGCGGCGGCACCTCCGGCGGCCGGCCGCTCGGCTTCGCCGACGCCACCCCGGCGGGCACCGGCGCCGCGGCCGCCGTGGTCATCCTGGTGGACTGCTCGGGCTCGATGGACTACCCCAAGAGCAAGATCAACGGCGCCCGCGAGGCCACCGCCGCCGCCATCGACGCGCTGCGCGACGGCACCGCCTTCGCCGTGGTCGCCGGCACCCACGAGGCCCGCGACATCTACCCCGGCGACGGCACCCTCGCCACCGCCTCCGCCACCACCCGCGGGCAGGCCAAGGAGTCGCTGCGCCGGCTCACCGCCGCCGGCGGCACCGCGATGGGCACCTGGCTGGCCAAGGCCGACAAGCTCTTCCTCACCCGCCGCGACATCGCCATCCGGCACGCCGTCCTGCTCACCGACGGCAACAACGAGCACGAGTCCGCCGAGGACCTGGCCCGCACCATCGAACTGGTGACCGGCCACTTCACCGCCGACTGCCGCGGCGTGGGCACCGACTGGCGGATCGACGAGCTGCGCAGGATCTCCTCGGCGCTGCTCGGCACCACCGACATCGTCGCCGAACCCTCCGGCCTGGCCGAGGACTTCCGCTCGATGATGGCCGGGGCGATGGGCAAGCAGGTCGCCGACGTCGCCCTGCGGATCTGGACCCCGGCCAACGCCACGGTCAGGTTCGTCAAGCAGGTCGCCCCCGCGGTCGAGGACCTGACCTCCCGCCGCACCGGGGCCGGCCCCCGGGCCGGCGACTACCCCACCGGCTCCTGGGGCGACGAGAGCCGCGACTACCACGTCTGCGTCGAGGTGCCGGCCGCCTCGGTCGGCAACGAGATGCTGGCCGCCCGGATCAGCCTGGTGCTGCCCGACCAGGTCGCCGGCGGCACCCCGGAGGTGCTCACCCAGGGCCTGGTCAAGGCGGTCTGGACCGACGACCTGGCCTCCTCCACCCGGATCAGCCCGCAGGTCGCCCACTACACCGGGCAGGCCGAGCTCGCCTCCTCCATCCAGGAGGGCCTGGAGGCCCACCGGGCCGGGGACGTCGACCGCGCGACCGCCAAGCTGGGCGCGGCCGTCCGGATCGCCCACGCGACCGGGAACGAGGGCACCTACAAGCTGCTCCAGAAGGTGGTGGACGTGGTGGACCCGAAGGAGGGTACGGTTCGGTTCCGTAAGAACGTGAGCGAGGCCGACTCGATGACCCTTGAGACCCGGTCGACCAAGACGGTACGTGTGAAGAAGTGACCGCTGAAGACGTGACCGGGCCGGCACCCCGGCGCGACGCCGCACCGAGCCGGCCCGAAACGAGGGGGACCTGATGCCGATCTGCCCGAGGGGCCACGAGTCGCAGGCCGAGGACTGGTGCGACTTCTGCGGCTTCCCGATGACTCCGCCGGCTCCCACGCCGGGGGCGCACGGAGGCTACCCGGGGGCGCCCGGGGCCGACCCCGCGCCCGGCGCGCACGCCGGACACCACCCGGGGTACGGCGGCGCGTCCTTCGGCGCTCCGCCGCCTCCGCCGCCGATGCCGCCGGGGGCCGTCCCCCCGGGAGCCGTCCCGCCGCCCGGGGCACCCCTGCCGCCCCCGGGCATGGTGCCCCCGCCCCCGCACGGGGCCGTCCAGCCCCAGGCCGGGCCGCAGGGCCTCACCGCGGGCCTGGCCGTCTGCCCGATCTGCCGCAGCCCGCAGACCGGACGGTTCTGCGAGGAGTGCGGCTACGACTACGAGCTCTCCACGCCCTCGCGCCGCCAGGCGCCCGGCGCCGGCCACCTCCCGCCCGGCCCGGCCCAGCAGCCGCCGCTGAACATCCCGGCGGCCTACGGCGGCACCCCGCCGCAGGCCCCGCCCGGTCACGCGCCGGCCGGCCAGCCGCCGTTCGAACAGCCCCCGTTCGGCCAGCCGCCGTTCGGTCACGCCCCGGCCGGCCAGCCGCCGTTCGGAGAGTCACCGTTCGGACAGCCGCCGGCCGCCCAGCAGGCCGTCGCGCCGCCCGTCCAGCAGCAGCCGCAGGCCCCCGGACACCCGCACACCTACGGCTACCCGCCCGCCCAGCCCGGCACCGGGCCGACGGCACCTCCCGGCCACCACGCCGGGGGCGAGGGGCCCGCGCCGGAGGGCGCGTTCCCCGACACCTCCGTGCGCGAGGACTCCGGCCCGGTCTACGCCCACCCGGCCGGCCCCGGCCCGAACAGCCGCGGCGGCGACTTCGGCACCTCCTTCCACCTGGCCCCGCCGCAGCAGGCACAGCCGCAGCACCCCCAGGAACCCGCCCCGGCCGAGCCGGTGCGGACCAACTGGATCGCCGTGGTCGCGGCCGACCGGGACTACTTCACCGAGATGATGGCCCGCAGCGGCCCCGAGGCGGCCGGCCTGTTCTTCCCGCCGTACTGCCCCGAGCGCCGGATCCCGCTGACCGGCCGCGGCCAGCTGCGGATCGGACGGCGCAGCCAGCACCGCGGCACGGTGCCGGAGATCGACCTGTCCGTCCCGCCGGAGGACCCGGGCGCCTCGCACCAGCACGCGCTGCTCGCCGAACAGGCGGACGGCAGCTGGGTCCTGGTCGACCAGGACTCGACCAACGGCACCACCGTGAACGGCGGCGCGGAGCCGATCACCCCGCACACCGCGATCCCGCTGAACGACGGCGACCGGATCCACGTCGGCGCCTGGACCACCATCACCGTGCACCGCGGCTGAAAGACCGCCACATCATTTCCTGATGGACCATCAGCGCCAACTCCGGTCGGGCCGGGCGGAATTCGACATCCGCCCGGCCCGACTTTGTTTGAGTCCTCTTCAAAATATCCGCAAATTCGCTCGCACGGATGTGCACAGGAGCCTTCGCAGCCCCTAGGCTCAGGCCACATGACTGCTGCTATATCCGCTGACGGCATACGTCAGCGGTACGGGGATGTGCAGGCCGTCGACGGGGTGTCGTTCACCGTCGAGGCCGGCGAGTTCTACGGGATCCTGGGCCCCAACGGCGCCGGGAAGACCACCACGATGGAGATCCTGGAAGGAGTCCGGAAACCGGACGAGGGCCGGATCCAGCTGCTGGGCATGGAGCCCTGGCCGCGCAATCCGAAACTGCTGCCGCGAATCGGCGTGCAGTTCCAGGCGACCGCTTTCTTCCGGAAACTGACGGCCCGGGAGACCATCCGCACCTTCGCGTCGTTCTACGGGGTCGGCCCCAAGCGGGCCGATGCGATGCTGGAGCGGGTCGGCCTCTCGGACAAGGCCGAGACCCTGACCGACCAGATGTCCGGCGGCCAGGCCCAGCGCCTGTCGATCGCCTGCGCACTGGCGCACGACCCGGAGCTCGTCTTCCTGGACGAGCCCACCACCGGACTCGACCCGCAGTCCCGGCGCAACCTGTGGGACCTCCTGCGGGACATCAACGCCGAGGGCCGCACGGTCGTGCTGACCACGCACTACCTGGACGAGGCCGAGGTGCTCTGCGACCGGGTCTCGATCATGGACCACGGCAAGATCCTCCACACCGGCGCCCCGGCGGCGCTGATCCGCGAGATCGACGACACCGTCCGGATCAGCGTGGCCTCCGGCCAACTCCCGCTCGCCCGGGCCCGGGAGCTGATGACCGCGGCCGGCGCGGACATCGCCAACCTGGAGGACGACACCGTCTCGCTCTCCGTCTCCACCCGCGTTCCGGCCCCGGTGCTCAGCGTCCTCGCCGAGCAGAACGCGCTGCGCGGCCTGGAAGTGCGCGGCGCCACCCTGGAGGACGTCTTCCTCCAGCTGACCGGACGGGAGTTCCGCGCATGACCGCCAGCACCTCCACCGAGCCGCAGGCCCCGGCCCGGCGCGGCGGCCCCGCCACCGACGAGCGGGAGCGGGTCAGCGCGTTCTGGAGCCTGTCCCGCGCCATGCTGCTCGGGATGAAGCGCGACCGCACCGCGACCTTCTTCATCCTGCTGTTCCCGCTGGTGTTCCTGGTGTTCTTCGGCAGCGTGACCAAGGGCTCCGGCAGCCCCCACGCCAAGGTGGCCCAGGTCGGCGCGGTGAAGCTGTTCGACTCGATCCAGGGCGACGAGCGGGCCGGGCTGGACAAGGTCCTCACCATCACGAAGACCGACGACGAGGCCGCCACGCTGGAGAAGGTCCGCAAGGGCGACTACGACGCGCTGATCAAGCAGGGCCCGGACGGCACGGTCGAGCTGCGCTACACCGCCGCCGACCAGGTCCGCGCCGGCGCGCTCCAGGGCATCCTCAACTCGGTGGTCCAGACCGCCAACCAGGCGGCCACCGGCCAGAAGCCGGCCTTCGTGCTGGACTCCCAGCAGGTCGAGGACAAGTCGCTCAAGCCGATCCAGTTCCTCACCCCCGGCCTGCTCGGCTGGGCCGTCGCCACCGGCGCGGTGTTCGGTGCCGCGCTGACGCTGGTCAACTGGCGCAAGTCCAAGGTGCTGCGGCGGCTGCGACTGGCCCCGATCAACGCCGGAACCGTGGTCAGCTCCCGGATCCTGGTCTCGCTGCTGACCGCGTTCCTGCAGACCGCCGTCTTCCTGGTGGTCGCGACGAGCTTCTTCGGGCTCAAGCTCACCGGCAACTGGTGGCTGGTCATCCCGCTGGTGGCCTGCGCGACGCTCGCCTTCATGTCGATCGGCCTGCTGGCCGGCTCGGTCGCCAAGACCGAGGAGGCGGCCAACGGCATCTCGCAGATCATCGTGCTGCCGATGTCCTTCCTGTCCGGCTCGTTCTTCCCGCTGGACGGCGCCCCGGGCTGGCTGAAGGCCGTCTCCGAGGTCATGCCGCTGCACTACCTGGTCAACTCCGCCCAGTCGGTGCTCACCCGCGGCGGCGGCGTCATGGACGCCCTGCCGACCATGGGCGGCCTGCTGCTCTTCGCGGCCGTGCTGACCGGCATCTCCTGGAAGCTGTTCCGCTGGGAGGACTGACCCTCCCCGGTTGACGTCCACCGATCCCGACGGGGTCGTACGCCTTTGGTCCCGGTGTACGACCCCGTCGGCGTCTGCGACCATGGTCGGGTGAGAGAGATCCGGCGAGGCACGTTGAGCGAGGAGACCTTCTACGACCAGGTCGGCGGTGAGCCGGCCTTCCGGCGGCTCGCCCACCGGTTCTACGAGGGCATCGCCGAGGACGAGTTGCTGCGGCCGATGTACCCCGAGGAGGACCTCGGGCCGGCCGAGGAGCGGATGGCCCTCTTCCTGATGCAGTACTGGGGCGGCCCGCGCACCTACAGCGAGCGGCGCGGCCACCCCCGGCTGCGGATGCGGCACGCGCCGTTCAAGGTCGACAAGGCCGCGCACGACGCCTGGCTCACCCACATGCGGGCGGCCGTGGCGAGCCTGGAGCTGCCGGCCGAGCACGAGCAGCAGCTGCTCGAGTACCTGACCTACGCCGCCGCCTCGATGATCAACACCCCGGGCTGAGGCCGTTCCCGGGGTCTTACCGGGGTCTTCCCGGGCTTGCGGGCCGGGCTTGCGGGCCGGGTCTTGCGGGCCGAGGTTTTGCGGGCCCGGCTACCGGACCGGGCTGAGCCCCAGCCCCGCGCCCGGCGCGGCCACCGTGCGCACCGCCACCGAGCCCGCCGGGGCGCTCAGCCGCAACCAGCCGCCCGCCCGGTGCACGGTCAGCGGGGCACCGGGCCGCAGGAAGCCGATCACGTACGCGGCGTGCAGCGCGCGCAGCGGCAGCTCGGGCAGCACCGTGACCGGGCGGGACCAGATCTCGTCGGCCAGCGCGTCCAGCACCGTGCGGCCGCGGTGGTGGGCCGGGACGGCCTCGCTGCGCTCGCGGAACTCCTGCACCCCGGCCATGAGTTCGGGGTACACCTCGGCCACCGGCGGGGCGCCCACCGGCCGCCAGCCGGTGCGCGGCGGCAGCAGCCCGGCCCAGGCCGGGCCGGTCACCGGCGCGGGCAGCGCGACGGCGCCCGCCTCGGCGTCCACGCCGTCCAGCAGCTGGCCCGCCGAGACGGTCAGGTCCACCGGGCCGTCCAGACCGCCCAGCCGCACGGTACGGACCGCCAGCGCGCCCGAACCGCCCAGCGGCAGCCGTCCGAAGACCGCCAGCACGCCGTCGCCGTCGCCCGGGCCCACCGCCTGGAGCCGGACGGCCGCCGCCCGGTCGAAGCGCAGCAGGCGCAGCAGGAAGGCGGAGAGGTCGGCGGCCTCCCCGGTGTCGGTCAGGGCGAGACGGGCGGTGATGGTCACAGCGGTTCAGCTCGAATCGTCAGATGGGGTCAGACGGTGGCGACGGCCGGCTCTACGTCCATGAAGCGGCCGAGGAACTCCCGCTCCACCGGCGAGATCCGGCGCGGCCGGCCCTCGGCCAGGTCGTAGGGGACGACCACGGTGGACGCCCGGACGTACACGATGTCGCTGCCGTCCTCGGCGACGTCCTTGATCTCGTACGAGACCGTCAGCGAGGCGCCGCCGATCTTCGTCACCCAGGTCTCGATGGTGACCGGCTCGGGCCGGTGCACCAGCGGACGCTTGTAGTCGATCTCGTGGCGGGCCACCACCGAGCCGCCCGCGAACTCCCCGGCGCCGGCCGCGGCGGCCTGGGTGAACATGAAGTCGATCCGGGCCTCCTCCAGGTAGCGCAGGAAGACCACGTTGTTGACGTGCCCGAAGGCGTCCATGTCGGACCAGCGCAGCGGGCAGGCGTAGATGTGGCGAGCCACGGCAGTTCTCCTCGGTGTCCGGTCGCCCGCCGCCGTCCACCGCCGGTGGCGTGGGACGCGACGCGGCGGACGGTGGCGACGGGCCGCGGCCCGGCAGGCCGCCCCGGAGGGCAGTCTGCCGGGCCGTTGTGACGGCTGGGTGTCAGCCTCGGGTCAGCTTCTTGTACGTGGCCCGGTGCGGACGGGCGGCGTCGGCGCCGAGCCGCTCGATCTTGTTCTTCTCGTACGACTCGAAGTTGCCCTCGAACCAGAACCACTTGCTGTCGCCCTCGTAGGCGAGGATGTGGGTGGCCACTCGGTCCAGGAACCAGCGGTCGTGGGAGATGACCACGGCGCAGCCGGGGAACTCCAGCAGGGCGTTCTCCAGCGAGGAGAGCGTCTCGACGTCCAGGTCGTTGGTGGGCTCGTCGAGCAGCAGCAGGTTGCCGCCCTGCTTGAGGGTGAGCGCCAGGTTCAGGCGGTTGCGCTCACCACCGGAGAGCACGCCGGCCGGCTTCTGCTGGTCCGGGCCCTTGAAGCCGAAGGCCGACACGTAGGCGCGGGACGGCATCTCGACCTGGCCGACGTTGATCCAGTCCAGACCGTCGGAGACGACCTCCCAGAGGGTCTTCTTCGGGTCGATGTTGGAGCGGGTCTGGTCGACGTAGCTGATCTTGACGGTCTCGCCGACCTTGACCGTGCCGCTGTCCGGGGTCTCCAGGTCCTGGAGCATCTTGAACAGGGTGGTCTTGCCGGCGCCGTTCGGGCCGATGATGCCGACGATGCCGTTGCGCGGCAGGGTGAAGCTCAGGTCGTCGATCAGGATCTTCTCACCGAAGGCCTTGTTGAGGTTCTCGACCTCGATGACGACGCTGCCCAGACGCGGGCCCGGCGGGATCTGGATCTCCTCGAAGTCCAGCTTCCGCATCTTGTCCGCCTCGGCCGCCATCTCCTCGTAGCGGGCCAGACGGGCCTTGGACTTCGCCTGACGGCCCTTGGCGTTGGAGCGGACCCACTCCAGCTCCTCCTTGAGGCGCTTGGCGCGCTTGGCGTCCTTCTGCCCCTCGACCTTGAGGCGCGACTGCTTGCTCTCCAGGTAGGTGGAGTAGTTGCCCTCGTAGCCGATCGCGCGGCCGCGGTCGAGCTCCAGGATCCAGCCGGCCACGTTGTCCAGGAAGTACCGGTCGTGGGTGACGGCGACGACGGTGCCGGCGTACTTGGCCAGGTGCTGCTCCAGCCAGTTCACCGACTCGGCGTCCAGGTGGTTGGTGGGCTCGTCGAGCAGCAGCAGGTCGGGGGCCTCCAGCAGCAGCTTGCAGAGCGCCACGCGGCGCTTCTCGCCACCGGAGAGCTTGGTGACCTGCCAGTCGCCGGGCGGGCAGCCCAGCGCGTCCATGGCCTGCTCCAGCTGGGCCTCGAGGTCCCAGGCGTTGGCGTGGTCCAGGTCCTCCTGGAGCTTGCCCATCTCGTCCAGCAGCGCGTCCGAGTAGTCGGTCGCCATCAGCTCGGCGATCTCGTTGAAGCGGTTGAGCTTCCCCTTGATCTCCTTGACGCCGTCCTCGACGTTCTCCAGGACGGTCTTGGACTCGTCCAGCGGCGGCTCCTGGAGCAGCATGCCGACGGTGAAGCCCGGCGAGAGGAAGGCGTCGCCGTTGGAGGGGTGCTCCAGGCCGGCCATCATCTTCAGCACGGTGGACTTACCGGCGCCGTTGGGGCCCACGACGCCGATCTTCGCTCCGGGGAGGAAGCTGAGCGTCACGTCGTCAAGGATGACCTTGTCTCCGTGAGCCTTGCGCACCTTGCGCATCGTGTAGATGTATTCCGCCACGTGAGATCGCTCCGGCGTCGTCGGGAGTAATTCGGCTTGCAGCCTTCCATTGTGCCGCACCCGACCCGGAGCCCGAACCGCCCAGGTGACCCCACGGGGGTATCCGGAGCCGCTCCCCGCCCGCCCGGGCCCCGCCACCAGCGCCCCTTCCGCCCCGCCCCGCGAACGCGACGGCCCGGCTCCCCGCACGGGTGCGGGGAGCCGGGCCGGTTGCCGCTCTCAGGGTCTCGGGAGGTCAGCGCCTCCCGGCCCGCTCGGGCGGTTCAGTCGGTTCAGGCGGTGGTGCGACCGTGACGGCCGCGGCGGCGCAGGACGAAGACGGCGGCGCCACCGGCCACGACCAGGCCACCGGCGACGGCGGCGAGGATCGGGGTGGAGTCATTGGCACCGGTCTGGGCCAGGCCACCGGTGCCGGGGGCGGCGCTGGTGGTCGCCGGGGTCGGCTGGCCGGCACCGGTGCTCGGGGTGCCCGACGGGGTCACGGACGGGCCGCCGGACGGGGTGCCGGTCGCGGCCGGGGTGGTCGGGGCCGGGGTCGGGGTCACGCCGGTCTTGCAGTCCAGGACGCCGGTGAACTGCTTGGAGTAGCCGTTCGGGCCGGTCACGGTGAAGTCGTAGCTCGCCTTCTCCTCGACCTTGACGAGCACGCTCTCGGTCTTGCCCGGCTGGACGGCGACCTGCTGCTTGCCGACCGTGACGGTGGCCGCCTCGTCACCGGTGTTGGTGACGGACACCCGCACACCGTTGCTGGCGCACTCCTCCTTGGCGGAGCTGTCGATCAGCGCGCCCTTGCCCTGCTTCCAGGTGGCCTTGGCGCCGGCCGCGACGTTCACCTTGGTGGAGCCGGCCAGGATCATGGTCTGGCTGTGGCGGCCGCGGTTGTCCACCTTGCTCATGAAGACCCGGCCGCTGAGCACGGTGGCCTCGGCGGTGGCGTTGATGGCGGCCTTGCCGTCCGGGGTGCCGGCCGGCACGTCCAGGTACAGCGGGGTGTCCTTGTTGATCGGGCCCGCCAGGGCGCCACCGACCGGCTTGTTGTCCTTGTCCAGCAGCTTGACCTTGTCCGCGGCGTCGCCGGTGACGGTCAGCTTGACCTCGTTCGCGCTGGAGTTCAGCAGGAACGGGCCGAGCTTGCCGCCCGACTTGCCGGAGACCGAGTCCGGGGCGAGGGTCAGCGAGGGCTTCGGCTCGGCCGCGACACCCTTGTTGGCGTCGCCGACGAGGTAGTCGCGGAGCTTCTTGGCCTTGTCGTTGCGCGGGACGGCGTTCTTGTTGTCCGAGAACTTCCAGATCGCGGCCTGGGTGCCGGCGGCGGCGTCCGCCTCGCTCAGACCGTCGACGTGGATGGCCGTGGCCAGGGAGGCCAGGCTGGCCTGCGGGTACGAGTTGTCCAGGATCCAGCGGATCTTGGGGGCGTTCGCGTTGCTGTTGAGCGAGCTCGCGGCCCAGTCCGCCTCGTGGTACTTGGCGTTGCTGTCCAGGTAGACCGGGTTGTCGAAGTCGATGCAGTACGTCCGGAGCTTCTCGCCCGCGTCCGTCTTGAGGGTGAACAGGCCGCCGTCGACGGTCCCCTTGCCCTCGACGTCGATCTTCTCGCCGAGCATCTCGTTCTGGACCTCGGCGGTCACGCCCGAGGTCGGTGCGCCGGCCGCGGCCGCCGCACCGGCCGCGAACAGGCCTCCGCCCAGCGCCAAGCTGGTCGTGAGCATGACAGTGGTTATCCGGGACAGACTCAGCCCCTGCCTCTGGAACATCTGGGATCCCTCCGGGCCGGGCCGCACCGAGTGGGCAGTCCCCGCCGACTTGCCGATCCGCGCGTGCCCCCTGTGGCACTGCTGCGGGTATGAACCAGACGAATCCTATTGAGCCCCGGAGGCCCCGAAACCCCCATGCGAAATCAGGACGATTCCGTATCTGGATCGTTATCAATCCCCTCAGGTCCCACACAAGCTGACGGCCCGGCAGAAACTCACGGACGGTTTTCTGTTATGCGGTCGGATTGCGCGTGCGGGCGCAACGACGTTCTCGATCAACATATTTGTCGACAGGGAAGGTCACCCGACCGGTCAGGTCGGCACATCCGCGGCGCCACCTCCCCGTGCCCTCCCGTCCACCTCCCCCGGTTCCCCCGCGACCGGCCTCCCGCCGGGCGGCAGCGCCCGCACAGCGGGTGCCGCCACCGCCGCCGGGGTCGCCGGGGAGCCCGCCCCGGACCGCGACGAGGAGCCCCTGCGCGCCTCCACCGCGCTGACGATCCACTCCGGCACCACCTCGTCACCCGTCTCCGCCCCGGCCGGCCCGGGGCCGCCCGGCGGCTGCCCGCGCACCCCCGCCGCCCACCGGAACGCCGTGGTACCACGGGTGAGGTCGTGTCCGACCGATCGCGCGTCGATCTCGGCCCGGCTGCGCCTCACCTCCCCGTCCGCCCACTCCCGCACCCGCAGCCGGCCGCTCACCAGCACCGGATCCCCCTTGGCCAGCGAGCCGATCAGATTGACCGCCAGCGCCCGCCGGGCCGTCACCGTCACCCACTGCGTCTCGCCGTCCACCCAGCACTCGCGCTGCCGGTCGTACCGCCGCTCGGTGCAGGCGAGCCGGAAGTTGGCCATCGGCACCCCGCCGCCGGTTTCGCCGTAGCTCACCTCCGTCGCCACATTGCCGACCACCGTCACATGCGTCTCGTTCACGGCACACCCTCCGTTCCCGCCGATGCACCGTACGGAATCGACCGGTGCGCCTTGAGCGTGCACTTCGGGGGAAATCCCGGCCACCGAGTTCCGAAATCCTGTGGATAACTCGGGCCTGTGGAAACTTTTGTCACTCGCGGGGGTGAATTTCAGCCTCCCGCAGCCTCTGCATGGCCCGAATCTTCGCGGCCATGACAACAAACCCGCTGCTCGCCGCCCCGCCGGCACGCCCCGGAAGCCACCGGGGAACAGGCTCCGGAACGCACCCGGACGGCCGTCCGCGCACGTCATCCGACCGGCGCAACGGCGATAAAGACCCCCCACCCGCCCCGTCGGCGGCACATTCTCCGTGCCGAATCCATAACGGGTGAGGAGGCAGCCCCGTAACGACTGCACAACGTCCGGCGCGGAACACTCCCAGACCGCTGCACTCACGGCCTTCACCTGCGATTATCGGACCGCTCCACCGAACCGACACACCAACGGCGGTGTCGTCACACCCGGCCGGGGAAGCGGTCACCCTTATCCTGTCCCCGACAGGGCGAGGGCCCACCACCCCCACCCCCACCCTCAGGTACGGGGCCGGACAGCGCGCGCCCCGGCGCCCGCCAGCCCGATCCCGGCCACGGTCGCGCCCGCCAGGGCGCCGCCCGTCCCGCCCCCATAGCTCAGCGGATAGAGCACCCGCCTTCTAAGCGGTAGGTCGCAGGTTCGAATCCTGCTGGGGGCACCATCCGGCAATTCCGCAGGCCACCGCTCCGGCGGACACCATCCGTGTCCGTTCCGGACCACCCGGTCATCCCGTACACCAACCGTTCCGCGCACCCTTCGCGCAGAACTCGTGACGATGTGTATCGCGGCCGCCGTGAAACAGGACCGAAAACGGGGTCAATCGGAACAACCGGAATTCCCGGTGAATCCCCCGCCCCGCACGCGTCGGAGCACGCGCCGTCCCCGACGGCCGAGCCGACCGGACCCGACCCGATCCGACCGGACCGGACCGGACCGGACCGGCGCACTCCGGCTCGGACCCGCCTAGCCCGCCAGCCCGGCCAGATAGGCGTCCAGCAGCTCCGCCTGCCGCTCCGCGGGGAACTCCTCCGGAGCGAACAGCGCCTGCACCACCAGACCCAGCACGAAGGCCTGCGCCCCCGCGGCGAGCGCCGCCGGGTCGGCCTGCGCCGGGAGCTCCCCCAGTCGCTGGGCGTCCGCGACGTGCGCCGTGAGCGCGGTGCGCGAGCGCGCGTAGCGGCCCGCATGCGCGGCCGCCAGCTCCGGGTCGGCCAGGGCGTGGTCCCAGGAGCCGACCCAGATCCGGTTGTCGGCCGCGGCCTCGCCGTCCAGCGGCAGCACGTCCAAGAGCGAGGCCCGCACCCGGGCCAGCCCGGCCGGCGGCTGGCCGTCGGCCGGGGCGGTGCGCCGGGGCCGGGCCAGCGAGCGCCGGTCCAGCTCCTCCAGCGCATGGCTGAGCAGCGCCCGCTTGTTCGGGAAGTAGTGCGTCAGCATCCCGGTGGAGGCACCCAGTTCGGCGGCCACCGCGCGCAGGGTCAGCCCCTCGAAGCCCCGGGTGGAGAGCACCCGCCACACCCCCTCGGAAACATCCGAGCGTCGGGCGTCATGGTCTCCACGGGCCGGTGTCATGGGGGCTATCGTACATACCAAACGTTTGTTATGAATGGTTCCGCCAACCTCAGCACCACCCGTGAAAGGCCGCCCGTGTTTGCCGTACCGCTCACCGAGAACGCCGAACTGCGCCCGCTGGAGCCCTGGCAGGCCCCCGAGTTCCTGACCCACCTCGACCGCGCCCGCGCCCACACCGACCCGTGGATCCCCTGGGCGACCTTCTCGGTCGACCTGGACTCCGCCCGCGCCACCCTCCAGCGCTACTCCGACGGCCTGAACGCCGACCAGAAGCGGATCTACGGCATCTGGCTGGACGGCACGCTGGTCGGCGGCGTGATGTTCGTGAGCTTCGACGCCCGGTCCGGCGTCTGCGAGATCGGCGCCTGGACGGAACCGGCCGGCGAGGGCCACGGGCTGATCACCGCCGCCGTCAAGCTGCTGCTCGACTACGCCTTCGCCACCCGCGGAATGCACCGCGCCGAGTGGTGGTGCTCCTCCGTCAACGCCCGCAGCCGGGCCGTCGCCGAGCGGGTCGGCATGACCCGCGACGGCGTGCTGCGCGAGTGGTACCCGTACAACGGGGTCCGCTACGACAAGGAGATCTGGGCCATCCTGGCCTCCGAGTGGACGGCCGCCGCCCAGGGCTGAGCCGCCCGCGAAAGCGGCGGGGCCCGGTGGACACCTCCGTGCCACCGGGCCCCGCCGCTCCGACACCGTCCAGCTCGAACCCCCTCGCTCGAACCCCCTCGCTCGAACACCGCCCCGCTCGAACTCCCTCGCTCAGGCCGCCCGGGCCCCGACCGCCGGGCGCTCCGCCGCCACCCCGGCCGGCGGCTCGGCGGCCCCGCCCTCGCCGGCACCCGGGACCGCACCCGCATCCGCATCCAGGGCCGCGCCGCCGACCACCCGCAGCCGCCACACCAGCAGCACCACCAGCACCAGCACCCCGCCGGCCGACAGGAAGACCACGTCCACGGCGTCGGTGAAGCTGCGCACCGCGTGCTCGCGCGCGGTCCCGGTGAGCGTCCGGACGGCGCCCAGCGGCCGGCCCTGCTCGCCGTCCGCGAAGACCCTGGTCAGCACGGTGCCGAACACCGCCGCCCCCAGCGCGTTGCCGAGGTTCTGGAAGAACCGGATGCCGGTGGTCGCCACGCCCAGCTGGTGCACCGGCGCGGCCTGCTGCACCACCACGATCAGCTGGCCGATCAGCTGACCCAACCCGCAGCCCAGCAGGGCGAGTTCGGCCATCACCGCGGGCAGCGCGGTGGTCGGCCCGCTCAGGCCGAGCAGCAGCAGGGCGAGCGCCGCGCAGCCCGCGCCGGCCAGCAGGAAGGTCCCCAGCGAGTGGCCCCGGGCGAGCAGCCGGCCGACGGCCAGGCCGGAGACCGTCATCCCGGCCGCCATCGGGATCAGGTACAGGCTGGCGGTGGTCGGGGCGACGCCCCGGGCGAGCTGGAGGTAGAGCATCACCTGGACGATCGCGCCGATCATGCCCATCCCGACCAGGCCCTGGATCGCGAAGCCCAGCCGCACCACCGGGATCCGGAACAGCGACAGCGGGAGCACCGGCGCGGCGGCGACGGCCTGGCGCCATAGGAAGAGGCCGAACGCGGCGACCGTGCCGAAGGCCAGCCCGAGGATCACCGGGGACGTCCAGGCGTAGTCCTTGCCGCCCCACTCGGTGACCAGCAGCAGCCCGACCGCGAACGCCGCGGCCAGGGCGGAGCCGAGGAAGTCCAGGCCGCCGCGGCCGGTCGCCCTCGGCAGCCTGATCACCAGGGCGACACCGACCAGCACCACCAGGCAGAGCGGCAGGTTGACGTAGAAGATCCAGCGCCAGCTGACGTGGTCGGCGAGCAGCCCCCCGACCAGCGGGCCGACCGACATGCCCAGTCCCGCGACGATCCCGCCCATGGCGCTGCCCTTGGCGTTGGCGCGCCCGCCCGGCTCCTTGAACTGGGCGATGACGACCATGGTGACGCTCATCAGCCCGCCGCCGCCGATGCCCTGGACGGCCCGGAAGGCGATCAGCTGGCCCATCGACTGCGCCGCTCCGCACAGCGCCGAACCGAGCGTGAAGGTGGCGACCGCCCCGAGGAGCACGCGCTTGGCGCCGTAGGAGTCGCACAGCTTGCCGTAGAGCGGCAGCAGCGCGGTGGCGGCGAGGGCGAACGCGCTGATCAGCCAGGGCAGCCGGTCGACGCCGTGGACCGGGTCGAGGTCGCGGACGATCGGCACGGTGGCCGCCGAGACGATGTTCATGTCGAGCACGGCCAGCACGATCGTGACCAGGCAGAGCAGCATGCCCGCCCTGCGTCGGCCGGGTGTCATCGGCGCGGTGGCGTCGGGCGGTGCGGGTACGGCGGTGGCCATGGTCAAGTCCCCCCAGGGTCGGTCGAGTTCGCGTCGGGGCCGGGGTGGCCGGCGGCGCGTCCTCACCATGGCAGCATTTTTGTACCCGGTCAATTCTTCATCCCGACCAATCTTTCAGCCCAGCCAATCTTTCTACCTGACCAATCTTTCGGACCGGTCAACATTTGAGCCTGGTACAGTCCCCAGCATGGCGATGCGACCCGCACAGGACCCCGGCTCCGACGTCGACCTGGACGCGCTCCCGCTGCGCGAGCGCAAGAAGCTCCAGACCGGCATGCGGATCTTCCGCACGGCCATCGCGCTCTTCACCGAGCGCGGCTTCGACCAGGTCTCGGTCGCGGAGATCGCCGCCGCCGCCGAGGTGTCCAAGATGACCGTCTTCAACTACTTCCCCACCAAGGAAGAGCTGGTCATGCGCCCGATGGAGCAGCACCTCGACGAGCCCGCCCGGGCGGTGCGCGACCGCGCCCCGGGCAGCTCCGCGGCGACGGCGCTGCGCGAGCAGTTCCTCGCCGCGCTGGAACGCTTCGACCCGGCCTCCGGACTGAACGACGACCGGATCGTGCTCGACGTGGTCCGGCTGATCCACCGCACCCCGGCACTGACCGCCCGGGCCACCCACGGCTTCGACCTGCTGGCGCACGCCGCGCTCTCCGCCGAACTGATCGCCCAGGACCCGGCCCACGACGAGCTCACCGCCCGGGTCGCCACCGCCCAGGCGCTGGCCGTCCGGGTCGCGCTGATCGCCGCCAACCACCGGCGGATGCTCGCCGGTGAGCGGGCCGCCGACGCCCTGCCCACCGCGCTGGAGGAGGCCGGCCGCGCCTTCGCCCTGCTCGAACACGGCCTCGGCGACTACTGCACCCGCGCCGCCTGAGAGAGTTGGCGCACCACGACCGACCGGAGGTGCGCATGGACCAGCCGCTGCTCACGCGGGACCGCTCCGCCCTGCCCGCGCAGGCCGAGGGCCTCAACGCGTACGTCGGCGAGGACGGCGTCGCCGTCCTGGAGTTCGCCCGCCCGCACCGCCGCAACGCGGTGACCCTGGCGATCTGGCAGGCGCTGCCCAAGGTGCTGGAGCAGCTGGCCGGCCACGAGGGCGTGCGCGTCCTGCTGCTCACCGGCGCCGGCAACACCTTCAGCGCGGGCGCGGACATCGCCGAACTCTCCGAGGTGTACGGCGATCCGGAGCGCGCGGAGGCCTACCACGCGACCAACGTCGCCGCCGAGGAGGCGCTGGCGGCCTTCCCGCACCCGACCCTCGCCGTGGTGCACGGTGCCTGCGTCGGCGGCGGCTGCCAGCTCGCCGTCGCCTGCGACCTGCGGTTCGTCGCCGAGGACGCCCGGCTCGGGATCACCCCGGCCAAGCTCGGCGTGGTCTACTCGGCGGTGCCGACCGTACGGCTGTCCCGGCTGATCGGCCCGGCCCGGGCCAAGTACCTGCTGTTCTCCGGCGAGTTGGTGGCCGGCCGGGACGCCCTGCCGCTGGGCCTCGCCGAACGCGTCCTGCCGGACGCCGAACTGGACGCCGCCGCACTGGACTTCGCCCGGGTGCTGACCCTCCGCTCGACCCAGACCATCGGCGCGGCCAAGGCCGTCCTGGACGCCCCGCCCGAGCGGGCGGACGAGGTCCTGGCCCCCTGGCTGCTCCGCTCCCGGGAGGGCTCGGACATCCGCGAGGGCCTGACGGCCTTCCTGGAGGGCCGTCCCGCCCGGTTCTGAGCCGGGCCCGCCACCAACCCGCCACCGGACCGCCCCTTCACGCCCCTTCACGCCCCCGGAGCACCCACCCCGATGACGACCGAGGCCGCGCCCGCCGCCCCCACCAGCCGGACGATCTGGGCCCGCCGGATCACCGACGGCCTGGAGCCGAAGAACGTGATCATCGCGCTGCTCCCGGTGCTGGGCGGCCTCCGCTACGGCCTGCCGGGCATCGGCTGGGCGCTGTTCGCCATCCTGTTCGCCGCCGTCGTCCCGACCCTGATCATCCGGCACGGCATGCGCAAGGGCACCGTGGCGGACCGCCACGTCGGCCACCGGCAGCGCCGGCTGACCGTCTTCCCGCTCATCATGGGCTCGGTGCTGCTCAGCTTCGCGGTGATGATCGGACTGGACGCCCCGGCCGACCTGACCGCGCTGGTCCTGGCGATGTTCGCCTCGCTGGTCCCGATCCTGGTGATCACCGCCTGGTGGAAGGTCTCCGTCCACACCGCCGTGGCCAGCGGCGCGGTGGTCTGCCTCGCCATCGCACTGGGCCCGCTCTGGCTGCTGCTCGCCCCGCTGGTTCCGGCGATCGGCTGGTCCCGGGTGGTGCTGCGGGACCACACCGCCGCGCAGACGGTCGTCGGCGCGGTGGTGGGCGCGCTCACCGCCGGGCTCACCTTCTGGCTGGCCCGCTGAGTCAGCGGATCGGCACCCCCGAGATCGCCCGGGCGATCACCAGCCGCTGGATCTCGCTGGTCCCCTCGAAGATCGAGTAGATCGCGCTGTCCCGGTGCATCCGCTCCACCGGGTACTCCCGGGTGAAGCCGTTGCCGCCGAGGATCTGCATCGCCTGCGCGGTCACGTACTTGGCGGTCTCACCGGCGTACAGCTTGGACATCGAGCCCTCGGCCGCCGTGAAGGGCTGGTTGTTGGCCGCCATCCAGGAGGCGCGCCACACCAGCAGCCGGGCCGCGTCGATCCGGGTCCTCATGTCGGCGAGCTGGAAGGCCACGCCCTGGTTGTCGATGATCGGCCGGCCGAACTGCTCGCGCGTCCTCGCGTAGTCCAGCGCCACCTCGTACGCGGCCCGGGCGATGCCGATCGCCTGCGCGCCGACGGCCGGACGGGAGGCCTCGAAGGTGGCCATCGCCGCGTTGCCCCTGCCCCCCGGGCGCTTGACGCCCTCGCGGGCCCGGGCCAGGCGCTCGTCCAGCTTCTCCTTGCCGCCGAGCAGGCAGCTGCCGGGCACCCGGACGCCGTCCAGCACGACCTCGGCGGTGTGCGAGGCGCGGATGCCGTGCTTCTTGAACTTCTGGCCCTGGCTCAGTCCGGGGGTGCCGGGCGGGACGACGAAGGAGGCCTGGCCCTTCGCGCCGAGCGCCGGGTCGACGGTGGCGACCACCACGTGGACGGCGGCTATCCCGCCGTTGGTGGCCCAGGTCTTGGTGCCGTTCAGCACCCACTCGTCCGCGGCCTCGTCGTACACCGCCCGGGTGCGCAGCGCCGACACGTCGGAGCCGGCGTCCGGCTCGGAGGAGCAGAAGGCCGCCACCTTGACGTCCTCGGGCGTGCCGAACATCTGCGGGGTCCAGGTGCCGATCTGCTCGTCGGTGCCGTTGGCCAGCACCGCGACGGCGGCCAGGGTGGTGCCGACGATGGACAGCCCGATGCCGGCGTCGCCCCAGAACAGTTCCTCCATGGCGATCGGGATGCCGACGCCGGAGGGGTCGAAGTACTGCTGGGCGTAGAAGTCCAGCGAGTAGATGCCCAGCTTGGCGGCCTCCTGGATGACCGGCCAGGGGGTCTCCTCGCGCTCGTCCCACTCGGCCGCGGCCGGGCGCATCACGTCGGCGGCGAAGCCGTGCAGCCAGTCGCGTACGGCGAGCTGGTCCGCGCCCGGGTCCAGCGAGAACGTGCTGCTCATGGTGCGTGCCTCCGAAGACGTGTGCGGCCGACCGGGGTGTTACCTCGGGTAACATCGTGGGAGTCTGCTACTGATTGGTAACCGGTGTCAACGCCCAGGCAGACCCCGCCGAACCCGATCCCGAGGAGCAGCGCATGTCCCGAGAGCCCCGCCGCGAGCAGCTGCTCAACGCCGCCGACCGGGTCATCCAGCGCGAGGGGCCGGGCGCCAGCATGAACGCCATCGCCGCCGAGGCCGGGATCACCAAACCGATCCTCTACCGCCACTTCGGCGACCGGAACGGCCTGATCAGAGCCCTGACCGAACGTCACACCGGCGGGCTGCTGGCCGCCGTCCGGGCCGCCCTCGCCGAACCGCTGGAACGCCGCGACCGGGTCGAACACGTCCTGGACACCTACCTCGCCGGCATCGAGGCCCGCCCCCAGGTCTACCGGCTGCTCACCCACCCCGAGCCCGGCGACCCCAGCAGCGCGGGCAACGCGCTCGCCCCCGCGCTCAAGCAGATCGCCGAGGAGATCACCAGGGCCGTGCGGAGCCAGGTCGACCTCGGCGCCGACCGCGACCTGCTCGCCGAGGCCTGGGGCCGCGGCATCACCGGCATGGTGCTGGCCGCCGGGGACTGGTGGCTGGAGACCAGGCCCTGCTCCCGCACCCGGATGGTGCAGGCGCTGGCCGACCTGCTCTGGGGCCGGCTCGCCGCCGCCGCGGACCTGCCGACCGCCGTCCCGCCGACCGCGCCCGAGCCGACCGCCGACTGAGGCCCGCGTCGCCCGACAGCGTCCGCCGACCGGAGCGCCCCTCCCCGAGCCGACCGCCGAACGCCGACCGCCGAGGGAACCGTCCGGCGCCCGAACTCTTGTGCCGCGCACGACAGTCCGGGCATCATCGGGCCCCACCCCCACCCCTGCCGTGCGAGGTCCCCGATGCGCCTGCGCCGCACCGCCGTCGCCCTGCTGCTCGCCGCCACCGCCGTCCTCACCGCCGTCCCGGCCTCGGCCCACGGCGGGCAGCCGGGCCGTTCCCCCGCCCCGGACCGCTTCCCCACCGGCACGGTCACCGCCGCCGACGGCCGCACCTCCCTCACCGACGCCCAGGGCCGCCGCCTGCGGCTGCGCGGCTTCAACCTCGACAAGTACGCCGAGGCCACCCCCGCCGACCTCGACTCCGTCGCCGCCCAGGGCTTCACCCTGGTGCGGCTGCCGGTCTCCTGGACGAGGCTGGAGCCCGGGCGCGGCCGCCTCGACCCCGCCGAACTGCACCGCGTGCAGCGGCTCCTCGACCGGGCCGACCGGCTGGGCCTGCTGGTCCTGATCGACTTCCACCAGGACGTCTACGGGCCGAAGTTCGGCGGCGGCACCAACGGCGTGCCCGTCTGGGCCACCCGGGACGACGACCTGCCGTTCACCCCCGACCCGGACGACTGGTTCGCCGGCTACTTCCAGCCCGCCGTCCAGGCCGCCTTCCGGCACCTCTACGACGACCCCGACCTGCGCGCCTGGCAGGCCGACTTCTACGCCCGGCTCGCCCGCGAACTGCGCGGCCACAGCTCACTGTTGGGCTACGACCTGTTCAACGAGCCGTTCGGCCCGGTGGACGGCGACCCGAGCGACCCGGCCGTGCTGGCCGCCGCCTCCGCCGCCCTGGAGCAGGGCCGGCTCGCCGACATGTACCGCCGCCTGATCACGGCCGTGCGCCGGGTCGACTCCCGCTCCTGGCTGTTCGTGGAGCCGACCGTGCTGGTCGGCCAGGGCGTGCCCACCCGGCTGCCCGGCTTCGCCGACCCGCGCCCCGGCGCACCCCGGCTCGGCTACGCGCCGCACTTCTACGACACCGCGGTCGAGGGCGGCGCCGACTGGGACCCGGCCGGCGGCTTCGTGGAGCAGTACACCGCCGCGATCACCGGCTACCCGGCCGCCCACCGCCTGCCCGTCCTGGTCGGCGAGTGGGGCCCGCCGAACTCCCGCACCCCGGGCAACGCCGAGCTGGTCCGCCGTCAGGTCGCCGCGATGGACGGCTTCGCCGAGGGCTGGACGATGTGGTACTGGTGCCGGGGCACCGGCGGCTACTGCGCGCTCGACCCGGCCGGACGCCCCGCCCCCGGCGACGAACCCGCCTTCGGCCCGTACCCGGTGGCCGTCGCGGGCACCGAGGTCCGGACGGCCGCCACCACCGTGGGCTGGCGCTCGGACGGCACCGGGCGCGGCAGCGAGATCCTGCTGCCCCCGGCCGCGTTCCCGCACGGGGCCGACGTCACCGTCGCCCCCGCCGGCGCCCGGGTCGAGGTCGAACAGCCGACCGGCGGGCGGGCGGGAACCGTACGCGTCCGGCTCCCGCACGCCCACCGGGGCACAACCGTGACGGTCACGCTCACCGCTCGATGAGCGGACCGAGCGGAACGAGCGGAACGAGCGGGCCGAACGGGCCGAACGGGCCGAACGGGCCGATCAGCACGCGCGGGACGGTCACGCCAGTCCCCGGCGGGCCAGCAGCGGCCCGGTCTCCGGCGCCCGGCCGACCACCGCGCGGAAGGACTCCAGCGGGTCCCGGCTGAACCCGCGCGCCAGCAGCTCCCGCCGGAACAGCTCGCCGCTCTCCCGCACCGGGCGCCCGTTGCCCTCGAACCATCGCACGGTGTCGGCGTCCAGCACCTCCGACCAGATGTACGCGTAGTACGCCGCGCTGTAGCCGCTGGAGAAGATGTGCTGGAAGTACGCCGTCCGGTAGCGCGGCGGGATCGCGTCCACCGCGATCCCGGCCGCCGCGAGCGCCCGCGCCTCGAACTCCTCGGCGTCCGCGATCTCCTCGCCCTGCGGCACGGTGTGCCAGGCCCAGTCCAGCAGCGTGGCCGCCAGGTACTCGACCGTCCGGAAGCCCTGCCCGAAGCCCTCGGCCGCCGTCATCCGCTCGACCAGCTCGGCCGGCAGCGGCTCCCCGGTCGCGTGGTGGCGGGCGTAGTTGGCCAGCACCTCGGGCCGGACCATCCACATCTCGTTGACCTGCGAGGGGAACTCGACGAAGTCCCGGGGCACCGCGGTGCCCGAGAACAGCGGGTAGCGCACGTCCGAGAACAGCCCGTGCAGCGCGTGCCCGAACTCGTGGAACAGCGTGCGCACCTCGTCCCAGTCCATCAGCACCGGCTCGCCGGGCGCCGGACGCGGGATGTTGAGGTTGTTCAGCACCACCGACCGCTGCCCGGTCAGCCCGGACTGGGAGACCAGCGCGTCCATCCAGGCACCGCCGCGCTTGGACGCCCGGGCGTGGAAGTCGCCGATGAACAGGCCCAGCGGGCTGCCGTCCTCCTCGAACACCTCGAAGACCCGGGCGTCCGGGTGGTGGGCCGTCAGGTCCGGCCGCTCGGTGAAGCTCACCCCGTACGCCAGGTTCGCGGCGAAGAAGACGCCGTCCCGCAGCACCCGCTCCAGCTCGAAGTACGGGCGCAGCACCGCCGCGTCCACCTGGTAGGAGCTCTGCCGGACCTTCTCCGAGTAGTACGCCCAGTCGTGCGCGGCGAGCTCCCCGATCCCGTCCGCGGCGGCCGCCCGGGCCAGCTCCCCGGCCTCCCGCCGGGCCATCGCCACGGCCGGGCCGACCAGCCGGGACAGCAGGCCGGAGACCGCCTCGACGGTGCCGGACGTCTCGTCCGCCACCACGTACGCGGCGTGGCTCGGGTACCCCAGCAGCGCGGCCCGCTCGGCGCGCAGCGTTGCCATCCGGATCGCCAGCGGGCCGTTGTCCTCGGCGCCCCGGCCGAGCGAGGCGGCCAGCAGCCGCTCGCGCACCGAGCGGTCGTCGAGCCGGGCCAGTTCGGCCTGGCCGGAGGTGCTCCGCAGGCTCAGCACGTAGCCGCCCGGGCGACCGAGCACCCGGGCGTTCTCCGCGGCCCCGGCGACGGCGCCCTCGGACAGTCCGGCCAGTTCCCCGGCGGAGTCCAGCACCAGCGCGGCGGAGCGGGTGGCGGCGTTCACGTTCTGCTGGAACGTCGTTCCGAGCGCCGCGAGTTCGGCGTTCAGCTCGCGCAGCCGGGCCTGCTCGGCCTCGCCCAGCCGGGCACCGGAGCGCACGAAGGCGGTGTACCGGCGCTCCAGCAGCCGCAGCGACTCCGGGTCCAGTCCGAGCCCGGCGCGGGCCTCGTGGAGCGCCTCGATCCGGGCGAACAGCGCGAGGTCCAGGTGGATGGCGTCGTGGTGGGCGGCGAGCAGCGGGCTGACCTTCGCCTCCACCTCGTCCAGCACGTCGGTGGTGTCCGAGGAGGACTGGTTGCGGAACACCGCGTCGACCCGGCGCAGCAGTTCCCCGGAGCGCTCCAGGGCCACCAGGGTGTTCTCGAAGGTCGGCAGGCTCCGGTCGGCGGTGATCGCCGCGATCTCGGCCAGCTGCTCGGCCATTCCCCGCTCGTACGCGGGCAGGTAGTGCTCCTCGCGGATCTCGGCGAACGGCGGGAGCTCGTAGACCAGCGGACTGGCCTGGAAGAACGGGTTCTCGGTCATTTCGCGAACCCTACGCCGTGTCACCCGCCCTGCCCACGCGGTTCACCACCCCTGCGGAACACCCGCCGGGGCCGTCCCGCCGGGCGCCGCCGTGCCCGCCTGCCACGCGTTGTCACACCCACCCGTTAACGTCGACGGCGCGGGCCCGTCGGTCGCGGGCCGCCGCGCGCCCGCCCGCGGGCCCGCACCCCCCGTACCCGTCCCCGCACGCCCGACCGCGCGCCGGAGAGGAGCAGCCCCCGTGGCGCCCAGGACCGCCCTCGCGCCCGACCCGCACGGCCCCGGCGGCCGGCTCCAGGCACTGGACGACGCGGGCGCCCCGCTCGGCCCGCCGGAGACCGTCCGCGACCTCGCCACCGCCGTCGCCGCCCGGGAGGCCGCCGACCACCCGCGCTGGGTCTGGGCCGCCACCGACTCCGGGTACGCCCCGCTGCTGCCGCAGCTGCCCGACCGGCTCGCCCGCGGCCACGACCTGCGGCTGGTCGAGGCGCTGCTGCTGGCGCACGAGGGCCGGTTCGGCGCGCCCCGGTCGCTCGGCGCCGCCTGGGCCCGGCTGCGCGGCCTGCCCGTCCCGGCGGACCTGCCCGAACCGGGCCTGTCCGACGCCGACGACGGCCAGGACACCCTGTTCGCCCCCGACCGGCTGCAACTGCCGCCCGGCGCCGACCCGTTGGCGGCCGTGGTCGCCGTCCACGCCGAACAGCAGCGCCGGATCGCCGCCCTCGCCGACCCGGGCGCCCGGCAGCGGTTCCGGCTGCTGGTCGCCGCCGAGTCGGCCGGCGCCCTGGTGGCCGCCGAGATGGCCCACGACGGCCTGCCCTGGCGGGCCGACGTCCACGACCACCTGCTCACCGAGCTGCTCGGCCCCCGCCCGACCGTCCCCGGCACCCAGCCCAGGATCCTCGCCGAGCTCGCCGTCGACCTCCAGCAGGCGCTCGGCGCCAAGCCCTTCAACCCCGACTCCCACACCCAGGTGCTGCGCGCCTTCGCCGAGGCGGGCATCCAGCTCGGCTCCACCCGCTCCTGGGAGCTCAAGGGCATCGACCACCCGGCCGCGCAGCTGCTGGTCCGCTACAAGGAGCTGTCCCGGATCCACGTCGCGCACGGCTGGGCCTGGCAGGACGCCTGGGCCCGCGGCGGCCGCTTCCGGCCCGAGTACGTGGTCGGCGGCGTGGTCTCCGGCCGCTGGGCCAGCCGCGGCGGCGGCGCCCTGCAGATCCCGCGGATCCTGCGCCGCGCCGTGGTCGCCGACCCGGGCTGGCTGCTGGTCGTCGCCGACGCGGCCCAGCTGGAGCCCCGGGTGCTCGCCGCGCTCTCCCAGGACGCCGGGCTGGCCCGCACCGCCGCCGGCGGCGACCTGTACGAGGCCCTCGCCGCCCACGCCTTCCAGGGCGACCGGGACAAGGCCAAGCTCGGCCTGCTCGGCGCCATGTACGGCCAGACCAGCGGCGACATCGGCCCGCTGCTCAACACCCTGCACCGGCGCTACCCGGCCG
Source organism: Kitasatospora sp. NPDC041917 (assembly GCF_055589745.1). Lineage (NCBI taxonomy): Bacteria > Bacillati > Actinomycetota > Actinomycetes > Kitasatosporales > Streptomycetaceae > Kitasatospora > Kitasatospora sp. NPDC041917. Next base: position 113,149 of record NZ_JBVJBI010000024.1, read on the forward strand.
CGATGGGCTACGTCGAGGCCGCCGCCCGCACCGGCGAGGACGGCGGCGTGGTCGCCTCGCGGCTCGGCCGGGTCTGCCCGCCGGCCTCCGCCGACTTCCTCGACCTCACCGAGGGGGACGCCGCGGGCGAGGCCGGCGGCCGCACCGCCCGGGCCCGCGGCCGGTTCACCCGCAACTTCGTCATCCAGGCCAGCGCCGCCGACTGGGCGCTGGCCCTGCTCGCCGCGCTGCGCCGCCGGCTGAACGACCTGCCGGCGTCCGGCCCGGCGGACCGCCCGCACCTGGTGTTCTTCCAGCACGACGAGGTGGTCGTGCACACCCCGGCGAACCTCGCCGACGAGGTGGCCGCCGCCGTCGCCGAGGCGGCCGACGAGGCCCGCCGGCTGGTGTTCGGCGACACCCCGGTGCGCTTCCCGCTCAGCACGGCGGTGGTGGACTGCTACGCGGACGCCAAGTGAGCGGACGCCGGGCGCGCCCGCACCGTCCGGCCCGGCCCCGGGCGGCCCTGCGCCGGGCGGCCCTGCGCCGGGCGGTCAGAGCTTCCTGAACCCGCGCGCGTCCTCGGCCGCCGCGACCACCTCGGCCAGGTCCGCCCCGGTCGAGGCGGTGACGGCGGCGGCCACCGCGCCCTCCACGAACGGCGCGTCCGCCAGCCGCACGCCCGGGCGCGGCTCGTCCTCCAGCACCGTGACGGCGGTGAGCACCGAGCTGCCGAGGTCCGGCAGCACGACCACGCCCGCCCCGGCGTCGGCCCGCGCGATCGCCCCGGCGATCAGGTCGTAGCTGGTGCCGAGCCCGCCGTCCTCGGTGCCGCCCGCGACGACCACCCGCACGCCGTCCGGGGCGAGTTCGCCGAGCAGCTCGCGCAGCCCCTCCGCGAGCCGGGCGCTGTGCGAGACCAGAACAATGCCCACGTTCTCACTCATGCGGCCGACCCTACGGCCGGAACCGACTGCTCCGGGAGAGTGATCGGAATCCCGCGTGTCGCACCCCGTGCCCCCCATCCCCGTCTGGCGTAGCGTCGGGTCGACGGCATCGACCGCCGTGGCGTCCTCACCCCGGTCACCAAGGGAGCGAAGAGCGTTGAAGAAGCTGATCAACACCCCGGAGAGCGTCCTGGAGGACGCGCTGGCCGGAATCGCCGCCGCCCATCCGGAGCTGGCGGTGGACGTCCCCAACCGGGTGATCACCCGGGCCGCCCGCCCGGCCGGTCCCAAGGTCGCGCTGATCTCCGGCGGCGGCTCCGGCCACGAGCCGCTGCACGGCGGCTTCGTCGGCCCGGGCATGCTCGACGCCGCCTGCCCCGGCGAGGTGTTCACCTCGCCCGTCCCGGACCAGATGCTGGCCGCCGCCAAGGCCGTGGAGAACGGCGCCGGCGTGGTCTTCGTGGTGAAGAACTACACCGGCGACGTGATGAACTTCGAGCTCGCCGCCGAACTCGCCGCCGAGGAGGGCCTGGAGGTCCGCACCGTCCTGGTCAACGACGACGTCGCGGTCGAGGACTCCACCTGGACGGCCGGGCGCCGGGGCACCGGCGCGACCGTGCTGGTGGAGAAGACGGCCGGCGCGCTGGCCGAGCGCGGAGCCCCGCTGGACGAGGTCGCCGCCCTGGGCGAGCGGGTCAACGCCGCCTCCCGCTCCTTCGCGATCGCGCTCACCGCGGCCACCGTCCCGGCCGCCGGCAAGCCCGGCTTCGACCTGCCCGAGGACGAGATCGAGGTCGGCGTCGGCATCCACGGCGAGCCCGGCCGCCGGCGGGAGAAGCTCCGCCCGGCCCGCGAGCTGGCCGCCGAGGTGGTCGAGACCGTCCTGGCCGACCACCACCTGACCCCGGGCGACGAGGTGATCGCCCTGCTCAACGGCCTCGGCGCGACCCCGCTGCTGGAGCTGTACGTGGTCTACGGCGAGGTCGCCGCCAGGCTCGCCGAGCGCGGCATCACGGTGGCCCGCAGCCTGGTCGGCAACTACGTCACCAGCCTCGACATGGCGGGCTTCTCGCTCACCCTCACCAAGGCCGACGCCCAGCTGCTGGAACTCTGGGACGCCCCGGTCGACACCCCCGCCCTGAAGCGCTGAGCCGCACCGAAGGAGACCCGATGGACTTCGACACCCCGCTGGCCGAGGCCTGGATCCGAGCGATCGCCGCGGCCGTCGAGAAGGAGCAGTCCCGGCTCACCGAGCTGGACTCCGCGATCGGCGACGGCGACCACGGCAGCAACCTCCGGCGCGGCTTCGCCGCCGCCCTGACCGCCCTGGACGGCCTCCGGCCGGCCGGCCCCGGCGCCGTCCTCACCAGGACCGGCAGCACGCTCATCTCCAAGGTCGGCGGCGCCTCCGGCCCGCTCTACGGCAAGGCCTTCCGCGCCATCGGCGCCGCCCTGCCCGAACCGGCCGGGCCGGCCGACGTCGCCGAGGCCCTGTCGGCGGGCCTGGACGCCGTCCGCCTCCTCGGCAAGGCCGAACCCGGCGACAAGACCATCGTGGACGCCTGGACCCCGGCCGTCGCCGCGTTCCGCGCGGCGGCCGCCACCGGCGCCGGCCTTCCCGCGTCGGCGGCCGCGGCCGCCGACGCCGCCGAGCAGGGCGCCCGCGACACCGTCCCCCTCCGGGCCCGCAAGGGCCGCGCCTCCTACCTGGGCGAACGCAGCATCGGCCACCAGGACCCGGGCGCCACCTCCACGGCCCTCGTCTTCCGCACCCTCGCCGACGTCACCGCCGACGTCACCGCCGCCTGAGCGCCGTCCCTCACCCGTCCGTCCGCGCGATCAGCAGGAGCAACGCGTCGTCCCGCAGCTCCCCGCCGGTGTGCGCCAGCAGGTCCGCGTACACCCGGCCCACCGCGGCCTCCAGCTCCCCCGCCGAGCGCGCGGCTCCCCCCACCAGCGGCCCGACCCGCTCCGCCAGCGGGTAGAACTCCCCGCTCGTGCGGTGCCGCGCCTCGATCACCCCGTCCGTGCAGAGCACCAGCACGTCCTCCTCGCCGAACGGCTGCCCCCACGTGGTCGGCTCCCCCGCCGCCAGCCGGCCGAGGCCCAGCGGCACCCAGGGGTCGGGCGCGTGCAGCACCTGCGCCCGCCCCTCGGGGTCCACCCGGATCGGCGGCACGTGGCCGTACTGCAGCAGTTCCATCGCCCCCGGCGTACGGAACTCCGCGAACAGTGCCGTGGTGAACTCCCCGTCCGGCACGTGCCGTTCGACGCTGGCCTCGATCCGCGCCGCGACGCCCCGCAGCCCGGTCTCGTCGTACGCCGCCTCGCGGAACGCGCCCAGCACCACGGCCGCGGTCTGCACCGCCGCCAGCCCCTTGCCCCGGACGTCCCCGACCGCGACCCGGGTGCCGTGCGGCGTCTCCAGCACCGAGTACAGGTCGCCGCCGATCCGTGAGGCGTCCGCCGCCGACACGTACCGCACCGCGAGCCGCAGCGGTCCGACGGTCGGCCCGGGCAGCTGCAGCAGCGCCCGCTGAGCGGCCTCGGCGACGGAGCTGACGGCCGCGAAGGCCGCCGCGCGCCGCATCCGGATCTTGGCGACCCAGGCCGAGAACAGCGTCAGGACGACGTAGCTGACCATCGCCCCGTACAGGAAGCGGGCGTCGTTGATGTTGTCGACCTCGTCGTAGTGGCTGAGCCCGAACACCGTGACCAGCCCGAGCGCGCAGACCAGGAGCAGCTCGCCGGGTTTCAGGGTCAGCGCCGCGACGGTCGGCACCACGGTCATCAGCGGGGCCAGGTAGCGGTCCTTGCCGGAGAGGAAGTCCGCGAGCCCGACCAGCAGGACGGCGATCAGCGCCGGCGTGGCGCGCCGCCAGAACGGGACGTCCTGGAGGTCGGCGGCGAGCAGGGCGCCGCGCTGCCGGTCCGGCGGCAGTCCGGCTGCCGTGGGGGCCGAGGGAGACTGGGCGCGGCGGAGCGGAAACACATATCGAACATAAGGGACGATCACGGAGGAGGCCCGACCGGCCCGGCTCCCCGCGCTGCGGAGCATTCCGCCCCACCGCCTCCGGGAATACCCTAGAGGGGTATGGTGTTGTCGCAAGAGTCGTTGCCAGCGCCGCGTCCCGGACGAACACCCGGGCCGCCCGGACCTCCCGGAGGCCTCCGATGTCCACCACCATCACCTACACCGTGTCCGGCATGAGCTGCGGCCACTGCGAGAAGGCGATCAGCGAGGAGGTCTCCGCGCTGGCCGGGGTCACCGGGGTCGCCGCCGACTCCACGGCCGGTACCGTGACGATCTCCTCCGCCGCCCCGTTGGACGACGAGCAGGTGCGCGCCGCGATCGACGAGGCCGGCTACGAGCTGGTCGGCCGCAGCGCCTGACCCACCCGGCACGGTGGGGGCCGCCGCGGCGCCCCCGCCGGCCGCCCGACCGAGGAGCTGATCCGCATGAGCACGTCCACCCCGGACCTCGGGGCCCGGGACCGGGTCGAGCTGTCGATCGGCGGGATGACCTGCGCCTCCTGCGCCGCCCGGATCGAGAAGAAGCTCAACCGGATGGACGGCGTCGAGGCCACCGTCAACTTCGCCACCGAGAAGGCCCGGGTCGACTTCGGCCCCGGCACCACGGTCGAGGAGCTGATCGCCACCGTCGAGCGCACCGGCTACACCGCCGAGGTCCCCCCGCCGCCGGCGCCCGCCGCCCCCGAGCCCGAGCGGACCGCTCCGACCGGACGCCCCGACACCCTGCGGGACCGGCTGCTGATCAGCACCGTCCTCGGCGTCCCGGTGGTCCTGCTGTCGATGGTGCCGGCCCTTCAGTTCGACAACTGGCAGTGGCTGGCCTTCGCGCTCACCGGCCCGGTCGTGGTCTACGGCGGCCTGCCCTTCCACCGCGCCGCCTGGACCAACCTGCGGCACGGCGCCGCCACCATGGACACCCTGGTCTCGCTCGGCACCCTGGCCGCCTTCGGCTGGTCCTGCTGGGCCCTGTTCCTGGGCCACGCCGGCATGCCCGGGATGCACCACGACTTCTCGCTGTCCGTCGGCGACACCGACGCCTCCGCCACGCTCTACCTGGAGACCGCCGCCGCCGTCACCGTGCTGATCCTGCTCGGCCGCCACCTGGAGGCCCGCTCCAAGCGCCGGGCCGGCGCCGCGCTGCACGCCCTGCTCGACCTCGGCGCCAAGGACGTCGCCGTCCTGCGGGCGGGCCGGGAGGTACGGCTGCCGGTGGACCGGCTGACGGTCGGCACCCGCTTCGTGGTCCGCCCCGGCGAGAAGATCGCCACCGACGGCGTGGTGGTCGAGGGCGCCTCGGCCGTGGACGCCTCGATGCTCACCGGCGAGTCCGTCCCGGTCGAGGTCACCGTCGGCGACGCCGTCACCGGCGCCACCGTCAACGCGGGCGGGCGCCTGGTGGTCGAGGCCACCCGGGTCGGCGCCGACACCCGGCTGTCCCGGATGGCCCGGCTGGTCGAGGAGGCCCAGAACGGCAAGGCCGCCGCCCAGCGGCTGGCCGACCGGATCTCCGCCGTCTTCGTCCCGGTCGTCATCCTGATCGCCCTGACCACCCTGGTGGTCTGGCTGCTGGCCACCGACAGCCCCACCGAGGCCTTCACCGCCGCCGTCGCCGTGCTGATCATCGCCTGCCCGTGCGCCCTGGGCCTGGCCACCCCGACCGCGCTCATGGTCGGCACCGGCCGCGGCGCCCAGCTCGGCATCCTGATCAAGGGCCCCGAGGTGCTGGAGACCACCCGCAAGGTCGACACCGTCGTCCTCGACAAGACCGGCACCGTCACCGCCGGCCGGATGGCCCTGGTCGCCGTGCACACCGCCGAGGGCGTGGACCGGGCCGAGGCGCTGCGACTGGCCGGCGCCGTCGAGCACGCCTCCGAGCACCCGATCGCCCGGGCGGTCGCCGAGGCCGCCACCGAGGCCGGCGAACTGCCCGCCGTCACGGACTTCCGCAACGTGCCCGGACGGGGCGTGGAGGGCGTCGTGGCGGGCCGCACGGTGGTCGCCGGGCGTGAGGCCCTGCTGGCCGACCGTGCACAGCACCTGCCGCCCTCCCTGGCCCGCGCCAAGTCCGCCGCCGAGGCGGCCGGCCGCACCGCGATCGCGGTCGGCTGGGACGGCGAGGCGCGGGCCGTGCTGGAGGTCGCCGACGCGGTCAAACCGACCAGCGCCGAGGCGATCGGCAAGCTGCGCGCACTGGGCCTGACCCCGGTGCTGCTGACCGGCGACAACCGGCTGGTCGCCGAGGCCGTGGCGGCCGAGGTCGGCATCGCTCCGGAGCACGTGATCGCCGAGGTGCTCCCCGAGGACAAGGTCTCCACCGTCAAGCGGCTGCAGGCCGAGGGCAGGGTCGTGGCGATGGTCGGCGACGGCGTCAACGACGCGGCCGCGCTCGCCCAGGCCGACCTGGGCCTGGCGATGGGCACCGGCACCGACGCCGCCATCGAGGCCGGCGACCTCACCCTGGTCCGCGGCGACCTGCGCTCGGCGGCCGACGCCATCCGGCTCTCCCGCAGGACCCTGGGCACCATCAAGGGCAACCTGTTCTGGGCCTTCGGCTACAACGTGGCGGCGATCCCGCTGGCCGCGGCCGGCCTGCTCAACCCGGTGATCGCGGGGGCCGCGATGGCCTTCTCCTCGGTCTTCGTGGTCACCAACAGCCTGCGGCTGCGCCGCTTCCGGCCCGCCTGAGCCCGTACACGCCGCAGGCCCCGACCGGTTCCGGTCGGGGCCTGCGGCATGTCTCGACGCCCGGCGCCCCGGGGTTCCGGCGCCCGAACGTCCCGGCGGCTCAACGCCCCAGCAGCTCGCCGCCGTTGCAGTGCAGGATCTCGCCGGTGATGAACCCGGCCTCGGGCGAGGCCAGGAAGTGCACCGCCGCCGCGACCTCGCCGCTCTCGCCGATCCGCCCGAGCAGGGTGCGGGCGGCCCGGCGGGCGACCTCGGCCTCGTCCAGCCGCGGCCCGAAGAACTCGGTGCCCGCGACGGTGCCCGGCGCGACGATGTTGGCGGTGATGCCCGAGGTGCCCAACTGGGCGGCCAGGAAGTGGTTCCAGGCGTGCAGCGAGGCCTTCGCCGCGCCGTACGAGCCGGCCCCGCGCAGGGCGGCGATGGAGCTGACGGTGACCACCCGGCCGGAGCCCGGTGTGAGCCGGTCGCGGACCGACTCGGTGAGCAGCACCACGGTCAGCACGTTGCGCTCGAAGTCGCCGCGCCAGCGCGCCAGCAGGGCGTGCGGCCCGCCGCCGACCACGGTCTCGCGGCTGCCGGCGTTGTTGATCAGGACGTCGATGCGCTCGGGCAGTTCGGCGAGCGCGGCCTCGACGGCGTCCGGGTCGGCGAGGTCGCACACCAGCGGGGTGACGTTCGGTCCGAGGTCGGCCGCGGCCTTCTCCAGGACCTCCCGGCGGCGCCCCACGATCACCACGTGGTCGCCGGCCTCGACGAACCGCCGCGTGACTTCGTACCCGATTCCCGTGCCACCGCCGGTGACGACGACGTTCCTGGCCATCTGCGCACTCCCTCCCCAGTTCCGCCGTCGCGCGGCGAATGTGCGCGACGGTCCGTACCGGAATGCCACGATTCCTATCACGCTCGGTTGCCGTGACTGCGGGGAGGGTGACGTCCCGCGCGAGCGAAGGTGTGATATGGGCGTGGTACGACACGCACACGGAGCGTGGCGAGAGGCAGCTCACACCCCCCGGGCGTAACTTCTCGCACCCTGATACGTCTTAGGTTGGTAGTGCGGCAGTTTTTCCGATGGGCGGGGACACGCTGAACGGCAATGTGTCCCCGCGCTTCCAGGACTGTCGCCGACGGGGCTCCGGCGGGCCCCGGGAACGGTCGTCGAACCCGACGGCCTTCGCGCACGACGCCGGGGTCCTGGCGGGCCTGGGACGCTTTGAGCGGCCGTCCCCGGCTGCGGCCGACCCCGGAGTCGTGCGCCGTACGGTTCCGTCCCCGCGCGGGCCCTCGGGCGCGCCACCGGGACGCGAAGGGGCCCGGCCGCTCGACAGCGGCCGGGCCCCTCTCAGCTTCCGCGCGGGCCGGTGGTCGGCTCCGCCACGGTCAGCGGGCGTCCAGCGGGACGTAGTCGCGGATCGCGGTGCCGGTGTAGATCTGGCGCGGACGGCCGATCCGGCTGGTCGGGTCGTTGATCATCTCGTGCCAGTGGGCGATCCAGCCCGGCAGCCGGCCGAGCGCGAACAGCACGGTGAACATGCTGGTCGGGAAGCCCATGGCGCGGTAGATCAGGCCGGTGTAGAAGTCCACGTTCGGGTACAGCTTGCGCGAGATGAAGAAGTCGTCCTTGAGGGCGTGCTCCTCCAGCTTGAGCGCGATGTCCAGCAGCTCGTCGCTCTTGCCGAGCTGGCCGAGGACCTCGTGCGCGAGCAGCTTGACCTGGGCGGCGCGCGGGTCGAAGGCCTTGTAGACCCGGTGACCGAAGCCCATCAGCTTGACGCCGGCTTCCTTGTTCTTCACCTTCGTGATGAAGGCGTCGACGTCGCCGCCGTCCTTCTGGATGCTCTCCAGCATCTCCAGCACGGCCTGGTTGGCGCCGCCGTGCAGCGGGCCCCACAGGGCCGAGATGCCGGCCGAGATCGAGGCGAACAGGTTGGCGTGGCTGGAGCCGACCAGGCGCACGGTGGACGTCGAGCAGTTCTGCTCGTGGTCCGCGTGCAGGATGAGCAGCTTGTCCAGCGCGTTGACGACGACCGGGTTGAGCTCGTAGTCCTCGGCGGGGACGGCGAAGGTCATCCGCAGGAAGTTCTCGACGTAGCTCAGGTCGTTGCGCGGGTAGACGAAGGGCTGGCCCATCGCCTTCTTGTACGCGTACGCGGCGATCGTCGGCAGCTTGGCGAGGAGGCGGACCGTCGACAGGTGGCGCTGGGCCGCGTCGAACGGGTTGTGGCTCTCCGGGTAGAACGTGGACAGCGCGCCGACGACCGAGGACAGCATGGCCATCGGGTGGGCGTCCCGCGGGAAGCCCTGGAAGAAGCGCTTGACGTCCTCGTGCAGCAGGGTGTGCTGGGTGATCTCGCGGTTGAACTCCGCCAGCTGGTCCGTGTTGGGCAGCTCGCCGTTGATCAGGAGGTACGCGGTCTCGATGAAGCCGCCATCGGAGGCGAGCTGCTCGATCGGGTAGCCGCGGTACCGCAGGATGCCGTTGTCACCGTCCACGAAGGTGATCGCGGACTTGTACGCGGCGGTGTTACCGAAGCCGTTGTCCAGGGTGACCAGGCCGGTCTGCGGGAGCAGCTTCGAGATGTCGAAGCCGGAGTTGCCCGCAGTGCTCTCGACGACGGGGTACTCGTACTCGCCGTCCTGGTACCTCAGTACTACCGAGTTGTCGCTCACGTCTTCCTCACCGACGAAATGAATCCTCTTCCAAGGTGCCCTGACTGTCTCTACCATCCCCCATCCGGAGGACAGTCGCGCACCCGGGGTGGCCCGAAAGGGCCCGCCCCTACAAAACCTGCCGCCGCAGCCGGTACGAACCGGACAAGATCGGCACCACCCTAGGCTCTGCCGTAAATCTCTTCACGTCAAGAGAACATTAGAGGCAACCATCCCGTTGGATAATCATCCAGCTGTCAGTCGATGGTCGAGCGCGGTGTGCCTCCGACCTGCGCTGACGGCCCGGACCGCCTGCCCGATCGCCTTGCGTGACCCCACCAGCACCACCAGTTTCCTCGCCCTGGTCACAGCGGTGTAGAGCAGATTTCGCTGGAGCATCGTCCAAGCGGACATGGTGACCGGAATCACCACGACCGGGTACTCGCTGCCCTGCGAGCGGTGGATCGTCACCGCGTACGCGTGGGCCAGCTCGTCCAGTTCGTCGAAGTCGTACGACACCTCCTCGTCCTCGTCGGTGAGCACCGTCAGCCGCTGGTCGTCGACAGCCAGGGCGGTCACCACTCCCACTGTGCCGTTGAAGACACCGTTGCGCCCCTTGTCGTAGTTGTTGCGGATCTGGGTGACCTTGTCCCCCACCCTGAACGTGCGCCCGCCGAAACGGCGTTCGGCCAACCCCTCCCGGGCCGGCGTCACCGCCGCCTGGAGCAGGGTGTTCAGGTTCCCCGCGCCCGCCGGGCCGCGGTGCATCGGCGCCAGCACCTGCACGTCCCGGCGCGGGTCGAAGCCGAACTTCTGCGGGATCCGGCGCGCCACCACGTCCACCGTCAGCCCGGCCGCCCGCTCCGCGTCGTCCTCGGCGAACAGGAAGAAGTCCGCCAGACCGTCCGTCAGCGGCGGCCTGCCCTCGTTGATCCGGTGCGCGTTGGTCACCACGCCGGACTGCTGGGCCTGCCGGAAGATCCTGGTCAGCCGCACCGACGGGATCGGCCCGCCCTCGGCCAGCAGATCCCGCAGCACCTCCCCGGCGCCCACCGACGGCAACTGGTCCACGTCCCCCACGAACAGCAGGTGGGCCCCCGGCGGCACCGCCTTGACCAGCTTGTTCGCCAGGATCAGATCCAGCATCGAGGCCTCGTCGACCACCACCAGGTCCGCGTCCAGCGGCCGGTCCCGGTCGTACGCGGCGTCCCCGCCCGGCTTCAGCTCCAGCAGCCGGTGCACCGTCGAGGCCTCCACCCCGGTCAGCTCCGCCAGCCGCTTCGCCGCCCGGCCGGTCGGCGCCGCCAGCACCACCTTGGCCCGCTTCGCCAGCGCCAGCGTCACGATCGACTTCACCGTGAACGACTTGCCGCACCCCGGACCGCCCGTCAGCACCGCGACCTTCTCGGTCAACGCGAGCCGCACCGACTGCTCCTGCTCCGGCGCCAGTTCGGCCCCGGTCCGCTTCGCCAGCCACTCCAGCGCCACCGGCCAGTCCACGTTCCCGAACCACGGCATCCGGTCCGCGTCCGACCGCAGCAGCCGGACCAACTGGTTGGCCAGCGAGATCTCCGCCCGGTGGAACGGCACCAGGTACACCGCCGTCACCGGCAAGCCGCCCTCCCCCGGGACCGCCTCGCGCACCACCCCCTCCGCCGCCACCAGCTCCGCCAGGCAGTCGATCACCAGCCCGACGTCCACCTGGAGCAGCTTCACCCCGTCCGCGATCAGCCGCTCCTCCGGCAGGAAGCAGTGCCCCTGGTCGGTGCTCTGCGACAGCGCGTACTGCAGGCCGGCCTTCACCCGCTCCGGGCTGTCGTGCGGAATGCCCACCGCCTGGGCGATCCGGTCCGCCGTCAGGAAGCCGATGCCCCACACGTCCGAGGCCAGCCGGTAGGGCTCGTTGCGCACCACCCCGATCGAGCTGTCGCCGTACTGCTTGTAGATCCGCACGGCCAGCGAGGTGGACACCCCGACCCCCTGCAGGAAGACCATCACCTCCTTGATGGCCTTCTGCTCCTCCCAGGCCGCCGCGATCTTCTTCGTCCGCTTCGGCCCCAGCCCCGGCACCTCGATCAGCCGGCCCGGCTCGTTCTCGATCACGTCCAGGGTCTCCACCCCGAAGCGCTCCACGATCCGCTCGGCGAACCGCGGCCCGATCCCCTTGATCAGCCCCGAGCCCAGGTACCGCTGGATCCCCTGGACGGTGGCGGGCAGCACCGTGGTGTAGTTCTCGACCGTGAACTGCCGCCCGTACTGCGGGTGCGAACCCCACCGCCCGTGCAACCGCAGCGACTCGCCGACCTGCGCCCCCAGCAGCGCGCCCACCACCGTCAGCAGGTCGTTCGCGCCCCGCCCGGTGTCCACCCGGGCCACCGTGTAGCCGGTCTCCTCGTTGGCATAGGTGATCCGCTCCAGCACGCCCTCGACCTGCGCGAGCTGGTGCGGCACCTGCTGCCCGGACTGCGCCGCCTGCTTGCTCACCGGACCCCCTTCGACCGGTACGGGTGGATCAATGCCGCTACGCACCGTACCGCCCCGTACCGACAGCCCCGGAACCCGTTGCCTGCCGTGCACCGCCCCGGCCGAGGTGCCAGGCTGGGAGGGACCGAGGGGGACCGCCGTCGACCGCGCCCGCCCGGGCCCCGTCCGAGGAGCAGTGCCGCCATGCTCAACACCGACTTCCGCCCCGGTTCCCCGGACTGGCTCGACCTGAGCAGCCCCGACACCCGCGCGTCCGTCGACTTCTACACCACGCTGTTCGGCTGGACCTTCGACTCGGCCGGTCCCGAGGCCGGCGGCTACGGCTTCTTCCAGCTCGACGGCCGGACCGTCGCCGCCCTCGGCCCGCTCCCCGACGAGGCGACCCCGCCCGGCTGGACGCTCTACTTCGCCACCGAGGACGCCGACCGCACCACCGCCCTGGTCGAACAGGCCGGCGGCCGCGTCCGGTACGCCCCCTTCGACGTCTTCACCGCGGGCCGGATGGCCGGCTGCACCGACCCGACCGGCGCCGACTTCGCCGTCTGGCAGCCGCACGACACCCGCGGCCTGGACCTCGTCACCGAGGAGGGCAGCCTCTGCTGGGCCGAGTGCTACAGCGTCGACGCCGAACGCGCCAAGTCCTTCTACCGCGCCGTCTTCGACTGGCAGGAGCAGGACGTCCCGCTCGGCGAGCTGATGTACACCGTCCTCACCCCGGCCGGCGGCGGCACCGACGACGCCCACGGCGGCATCATGCAGCTCGGCCCCGAACACACCGCGCGCGGCACCGGCTCGCACTGGCTCCCCTACTTCGAGGTCCCCAACACCGACGCCAGCCTCGCCATCGCCGCCACCCTCGGCGCGACCGTACGGATCCCGGCCATGGACGTGCACGGCGTCGGCCGTCTGGCCCAACTGGTCGACCCGCACGGCGCCGTCTTCGCCGTCATCACCAGCACCAAGCCCGGGGAGTGACGGCCGATGGGGCCCACGCCCCTCGGGACCCACGGCCCTTCAGAAGGGCCGTGAAGGGGTGCTACGGGCGTAGACAGGGTGTGGTGGCCGCCTCACATGCTTCTAGTCTCTGATCATGACTGAAACGGCTGTTCTGACGATCCGACGGGCCACCGCCGACGACCTGCCGGCGATCGTGGCCATGCTGGCCGACGACCCACTGGGCGCCACCCGCGAGAGCCCCGACGACCTCACCCCCTACCGCGCCGCCTTCGCCCGCCTCGACGGCGACCCCCACCAGCACCTGGTCGTCGCCGACCGGGCCGGCCGCACCGTCGGCACCCTGCAGCTCACCGTCGTCCCGGGCCTCTCCCGGGCCGGCGCCACCCGAACGATCATCGAGGGCGTCCGCATCCACACCGAGGAACGCGGCAGCGGACTGGGCACCGACCTCATCCGCTGGGCCGTCGACCGCTCCCGGGAACTCGGCGCCGACCTCGTCCAGCTCACCTCCGACGCGACGCGCACGGACGCGCACCGCTTCTACGAGCGGCTCGGCTTCACGGCCTCGCACGTCGGGTTCAAACTCAAGCTCTGACAATCGCCGGGAAACGCGAAGAACCCCCATCCGGATCCCGGATGGGGGTTCTTCTGAAGAATTGTTCGGCGGCGTCCTACTCTCCCACAGGGTCCCCCCTGCAG